>JAPLOJ010000360.1 GCA_026400795.1 Alphaproteobacteria bacterium | reverse complement strand
GATGGGCTGATCCCGAACCTTGATCAGCGCGTCGGCGAAACCGTTAAGGATGGCGGCTTTGAAGGCCCGCAGAATGGCCCGATCACCTGGCGGCATTTGCTGCAGAACATGTCGGAATGGGAAGGCACGCTATTCGGCAAATCCGACATGATTGACCGCGGCCGAGACCTCGGCGCCGAAGGCCAGGGCAAGAAGGGCATGCGCCAATTGCAGCCGCCAGGCACGCATTGGGAATATAATGACGTCCGCGTGAATCGCCTTTCGCTGGCGTTGCTGCGCCGCTTTGGTCGGCCCTTGCCGGAGGTTTTCGCCGAACGCATCCTGAACCCGATCGGCGGCAGCCGGGATTGGCGCTGGGATGGCTATCGCACTTCCTGGGTGACGCTTGAGAATGGCCAGCGCGTGCAATCCGTGCCCGGTGGCACGCATTGGGGCGGCGGCGTTGCCATCCATGCCGAGGATCAGGCGCGGATCGGGCTGCTGGCGCTTAATCGCGGTCACTGGGCAGGCAGTGAAATCCTGCCGACGCAATGGTTTGATTGGTCCACCGAAGCCTGCGCGCTCAATCCTTCCTATGGCTTCCTCTGGTGGCTGAACACGAGCGGGGAGCGTTTCCCATCGGCCACGCGGGATGCGTTCTTCGCCTCCGGCGCCGGGGGCAATCTAACCTGGGTGGACCCGGGCTCGGGCATTGTCGCGGTGCTGCGCTGGACCGATCCCAAGGCGATGGATGGCTTTATTGGTCGCGTGCGCGCGGCACTGATCTGACGGGGGACGACACCATGGAAATCGGCATTGTCGGTTTGGGCCGCATGGGGGGCAACATCGCGCGGCGCTTGATGCAGGCGGGGCATCGCGCCGTGGTCTGGGACAAGGATGCCGCCGCCGTGGCGGCACTCACCGCCGAGGGCGCGGTCGGGGTTGCTGATCTTGCCGGGCTGGTCGCGGCACTAAGCGCACCCCGCGCCGTTTGGGTCATGCTGCCCCATGGCGTGCCGACGGAAGACGCCCTCGAACAACTGGGCGGGCTGCTTGCCCCCGGCGATACCGCGATTGATGGCGGCAATACCCATTGGAAGGATGACATCCGCCGCGCCAAGGCGCTCGGCGCCAAGGGGGTTGATTACCTTGATATCGGCACCTCGGGCGGGGTTTGGGGGCTGAAGCGTGGCTATTGCCTGATGATCGGCGGCAAACCCGCACCTGTGGCGCGCCTGGCGCCCATCTTCACCGCCTTGGCGCCTGGTCGGGGCGATATTCCAGCGACACGACTGCGTGAAGATCGCCCCACAAATATCGAAGAAGGCTGGATTCATTGCGGAGATCACGGCGCCGGGCATCTGGTAAAAATGGTCCATAACGGCATTGAATACGGCATGATGCAGGCGCTGGCGGAGGGGCTCGATCTGCTGCGCCACGCCGATAGCCCCGAATTGCCGGAAGATCAGCGCCTTAGCGTGGATATCGCGGATGTTACCGAGGCCTGGCGGCGGGGTTCGGTCATCACCTCCTGGCTATTGGACCTGACCGCGAGTGCCTTGGCTCAAGACCCTGATCTTGCGCAATATTCGGGCAAGGTGGGCGATTCCGGTGAAGGGCGCTGGACGGTCCAGCAGGCGGTGGAAACGGCCGTCGCGGCGCCGGTGCTGACGGCTGCGCTTTATGCCCGCTTCAGGTCACGCGATCAGGTCAATTTCGGCGACCGCGCGCTTTCGGCCATGCGCCATGGCTTTGGCGGGCATCTGGAACCGAAATAGCCATGCGCCCCGCCGCAATCATCGTGATGGGGGTTTCGGGGTCGGGCAAATCCACCATTGGCGCGCTGCTGGCCGAGGCGCTCGGCTGGCCCTTTGCCGATGCGGATGGCTTTCACCCGGCGGCGAATGTCGCGAAAATGGCCGCGGGCCGACCACTGACGGATGAGGATCGCTGGCCCTGGCTGGATGCGATTGCCGCGCATATCGGTGCGTCACGGACGGCGGGGCAGCCCGTCGTGGTCGCCTGCTCGGCTTTGCGGCGCGCCTATCGGGAAAGGCTACGCGCCGGGCATGGCGATCTGATTTTCCTGCATTTGGCTGGCGCGCCCGAAGTAATTGCCACGCGCCAAGCAGCCCGCCAGGGGCATTTCATGCCGCCATCCCTGATGGCGAGCCAATTCGCGACCCTGGAAGACCCGGCTGCCGAAGCCGATGCCGTGACGGTCTCGGTTTCCGCTTCCCCGCATGAAGTGGTGGCGGCCGCGCTGGAACAACTCGCCGCCTGCGGTGTAGTCGCGTCGCCCTAAGGCGGATCCATGAAGGCCGAGGACATGGAAGCGCGGGCAATCAGCGACCGCATGGACGGGTTTTCGTGCCCCTCATGCGCGGTCAGTGCCTCCATCGGGCAGAAATACTCATGCGGCTGGGGCACCTGGTTGCGCGCAAAGCCGGCGTAGTGTTCCCGCTGCAAGCCATAAAGCACACGGATATCACGCACCGGCACCGTCAGCCCTGCGATGGGTTCCGCCACACAGGCGGGGATCAGGCGCCAGCGCGGCGTTTCATCGCCCGGCTGGATGGGTGCGAGCAGCCAAGGCAAGGGGCAGAAGGCGAGCAAGGAGGTGGTGGAAGGCGCGAATCGAGACCGTTTATCCAACAAATTCTGGAAAGTGGAGCAGGCTTCGATACACAGGATATCCGCATAAGGGTCTTCCGGCGTGCCACCGAAATGAAGCCAAAGCCCATCCGGGATGGTACGCATTCGGTCAGACCCGGGCACTTTCAGATAGGGCTGGGCGATGGGTTCACCCTCACTCGGGCGGGCGCGCAACCAGGACGCACCTTTGCTTGCGGTGGCGCCTGGGGGGCGTTGCGGCCAGGTCTTAAGCCGGGCGCGGACGACATTGTCCAACCGGATGGTCTTACGATCGCTGCGCAGGTATTCGCTCATCGCACGAATTGCCTCTCCAAATTACCACCTATGGTTTAATTAATATGAATCACGCAGCACAAGGCAAGCGAGAAATTTGGCAAAACTTCGAGTCAAAATGCAGCTTAAGGGAGTTTTCTTCATTTATCACTTTAATATTCACAACTAACTGATTCTATGGAATCATCATTAAATTACCCGACAAAAAAACTAGGCAAAAACAAAAATACAACTATAACGCGAATTACATCTTACTCCCTTGAAATGTATTTATTTTGTTCTCATCACGCAAGCCTTTACCCAGCCCCCAGCGAGATTTTCAATCCTGCTTTTCACCCTGTAAGACTGCAACGGACAGCCAAGCAATGGCTATAATGAAGACCCGCGCCCCTTCCAGCCCTCAAAGGACCAACACACCCATGACCATCACCCGCATCGCCCCTGAAGAACGCCTCTCCGGCGCCGTGATTGGCGGCGGGCTGATTTGGCTGGCCGGCCAGGTGGCCGATGACACCAGCCTGGATACTGAGGGCCAGACCGCCGATATCCTGAAGCAGATTGATGCCCTGCTGGCCCAAGCCGGCACGGATAAGCGCGCTTTGCTCTCTGCCACCGTCATCCTGGCCGATATTCGTGATGCGCAGGCCATGAACCGCGCCTGGGATCGCTGGTTGGACCATGCCCATAAGCCCGCCCGCATGACGATTGAGGCCGCGCTGGTAGATCCTGCCTGGAAGGTGGAGATCACCGGCGTCGCCCTGGCGCCGTGAACGCACCCTCCCCCCCTCGCCGGCCAGATGGCTGGCTGCGCGCTGCGCTGGCGACACTCGGCTTCGGGCTGCTGGTGGCGGGCGGGATTGCGGATCATGGCGGGGTGTTGCCGCTGCTTGTTATCGGCATCGCCGCGACGGCCATCGGCTTCTTCTATCTTCTCTTTCCTCAGGGCATGCATTTCGCCTTCGGCGCCAGCGCGGGGCTTGCGGTTTATGCCTGCCTTTTCGTGGTGATTGGCCGCGCGGCCTTCCCCGAAGCGCCGGCCCTTGCCCATGCGATGGCCTTTCTATTGCCGGTCTTTGCCTTTCTGGGGTCGGTCTGGGTGCGGCGGGATGTTCTTCGCCGCGCCGCTGAGGCCGATGCGCCCTTTGATCACGGCCATTTGCCGCGCATGGCGCGTTGGCTGATCCCGGTTTGGGTGGTGGGCGGCTTCAGCCTTTCCTTGCCACTCAATCGGCTCGCCCCCTTTGATCAGGGCTTGGCGTTGCTCGCCGCCATGGGGGCGATTGCCGCCATTGTCGCGGTCTCCGTCCGCCCTGTCGTGCTGCTGCTGAGTGATCTGACCCTAATCACTGAGGAGCTTTCCGCCCGGCTTCGGCGCATTACCGTGCCCGTGGTGGCCTTCCTGACGCTTTATAGCCTGCTGGTGATTTCCTTCGCCTGTTTTTATCGCATCGCAGATGGGCTTTCGCGTATGCCCTTATTTCACAGCCAGGGCGGCCCGATCAGGCTGAGTTTCCAGGATGCGCTCTATTTCAGCCTGGTCACGCAAGCGACGGTGGGCTTTGGCGATCTGACACCGCATGATGATGGGATCAGGCTGCTCACCGGCGTGCAGGTGCTGGCGGGGCAAATCCTGCTGCTATTCGGTTTTGCGGAAATCATGCGCAGCCGCCGGATGCGGATGACGCAGCGCGACGAAAAACGCCCCGGCCCCGCCGGGGATTGAGCATTTTCAAGCCAAGTGGCTTCACTTGGCGGCTCGGAAAATGCGATCAGATAGAAAAACGAGAGCATGGTCGTTGAGCGGTTGCGAAACGGCCATGCTCTAGGCGCCATTCCGCCGTAATTGAGGTATTGAATTCGAGTATTGGAATTAGGATCGCTGCGCATGGAAACGCCAGCTTATTGGCACGGGAAAAGGGTTCTGGTGACTGGGGGGGCGGGCTTCCTTGGCTCCAACCTCTGTCACGCCTTGGCCGGCATGGGGGCGCGTGTCACGGCGCTCGATGCCATGATGCCCGATGGCGGCGCTTCCGCCCGCAATCTGGAAGGTGCGGGGGTTTTGCTGGTGCGGGGCGATATCCGCGACACGGAATTGCATTCGCTGTGCGAAGGCATTGATGTGCTGTTCAATATGGCGGCGCAAACCAGCCATATGGGCGGGCAGAAGGACCCCGTTGCCGATATCGCCATCAATGCCGTCGCGCAGGTGCGCCTGATTGGCGTGATGCGGGAAGCCGCGCCGAAGGCGACCGTGGTGCATGCCTCCACCCGGCAATTCTATGGCCGGCCGCGTAGCCTGCCGGTGGATGAGTTGCACCCCGTGAACCCACCCGATGCCAATGGCGTTTCCAAATGGGCGGGCGAGCAATATTGGCTTTTGGAAAACCGCGTGTTGCATCGCCCGGTGGTGTCGCTGCGGCTGACCAATTGCTACGGGCCGCGGCTGCGCATTCGTGATGCGCGCCAGACCTTTTTGGGCATTTGGATTCGCCGGGCGCTGGAAAATGAGGCTTTTGAAGTCTGGGGCGGGGCGCAGCTACGTGACCTGACCTATGTGGATGATGTCACCAGCGCCTTTCTGATGGCCGCCGAACAAGCGGCAAACCCCGGCGTGGG
>JAPLOJ010000311.1 GCA_026400795.1 Alphaproteobacteria bacterium | reverse complement strand
TCCCACAGCGCCAAATCCGCATCCGCGCCCACGGCAATGCTGCCCTTGCGCGGCGCCAACCCCATCAGCCGCGCGGGGTTGGTGCTGGTGAGCCGCACGAAATCATCCAGGCTGATGCGCCCCTTGGAAACACCCTCGCTGAAAATGATCGGCAGGCGCGCGGTGAAGCCTGGAATACCGTTCGGGATATCGCGGAACACGGCGTCCGTCCCATTCTGGCGCTTGCCGTGATCACCTTCATAGGAAAAGGCGCAGTGATCGGATGAAATGACATCGAGCGTGCCACGCCTGATCATTTCCCACACGCGTTCATGTTCTTCGCGGCTGCGGGGTGCCGGGCTGCACATGAATTTCGCGCCCTCAAAGCCCGGGCGATCCATATCGGCGGCGGTCAGGCTGACATATTGCTGGCAGGTCTCCCCCCACACTTTCACACCACGCGCCTGGGCGCGGGCGATTTCCTCGGCCGCTTCTTCGCAGGAGACATGGAAGATCTGGATTGGCTGGTCCACCAATTCAGCAAGAGCGATGGCGCGGTGCGTCGCTTCGCGCTCCACCACCGGCGGGCGCGCCCAGGCGTGGTATTTCGGCGCTGTCATGCCGTGCTTCAGCAATTCATGGGTGCGCCAATTGATCGCCTCATAATTCTCGCAATGCACCGTCACCAGGCAGCCGAGTGTGCGTGCCTTGGTGAGAACACGCAGATATTGCGCATCATTCAAATGAAGCGGTTCATAGGTCAGAAACACCTTCAGGCTGCGCACGCCTTCCGCGACAAGCCGAGGCACTTCCTGATCCATCACCGCATCTGTCGGGTCGCTGATGATCTGGTGGAAGGAATGATCAATCATGCCGCGCGCGGCGCGGGCGCGGTAATCCGTATAACGATCCCAAACGCCATAGCCCTTCCATTGCGGAATGAAGCACACGACAGAGGTTGTGCCGCCGGCGAAAGCCGCGGTGGAGGCGGTGGCGAAGCTTTCCTCATTCACCGTAATCGGCGGTTCCGCGAGGCCCGTGCTGGCATAGCCACCACGAGAGGGTTCTTCGATATGGCAATGGCTATCCACGCCACCAGGCAGCACCAGCGTACCGGCAGCATCTACCACGCGGGCGCCATCGGAAAGTTTTTCGCCGAGGGCGACAATGCGCCCGTCCTTCACGCCAATATCGCACCGCGTTGTGCCGAAGCCGGTCGCAACCTCTCCGCCACGCACTACAAGGTCAAATTCCGCCATGGTCATCCCCTGTTGTTGAAACGCATCCAACAAAAAGCAAGTTCTAGTCTGCCGTTTACATCAATCCTTTGCGCCGCACCGCCGCCAAGCCCGCCGCCCGGCCCGTACTGAAACAGGCTTGCAGCAAGTAGCCACCCGTCGGTGCTTCCCAATCCAGCATTTCGCCACAGGCGAAAACGCCAGGCAAGCGGCGGAGCATCAGGTTCTCATCTACCTCGGCCCAGGAAAGCCCGCCGGCCGAGGAAATGGCGCGCGCAATCGGGAAACAACCCGTCACTTTCAGCGGCAAAGCCTTGATCAAACCGGCAAGGTCGCTTTGTTGCGCCCCGGCCTTCAGCGCTTCCTGCACCAGGACAATCCCAACCGGCGCAAGCCCTGCATTGCGCCGCAAATGATTGGCAAGCGAAAGGCTGCCCTGCCGGCCCGAAAGCCGCGCGGCTAGATCGGTCAGGCTGAGATCGGGCCTGAGATCAAGATGCAACGTGACGCCATTTTGCTGCGCGAGTGCATCGCGCAAAGTGGCACTCAGTCCGTAAACCGCACCGCCTTCAATGCCGGCTTCGGTGATCATTGCCTCACCACGCTGCGTGATACCGCCAAAGCATAGCGCAATGCGCTTCAACGGCGTACCGGCGAAACGCTGCCGCAGATGTTCAGACCACGGAATGGCAAAACCCATATTGGATGGCGTCAAAGGGCGCGTGGCGATGCCCGGCAAAAGCGCAGGCCATGTACCATCCGACCCAAGCCGCGGCCAGGAAGCACCGCCAAGCGCCAGAATGGTGGCATTCGCATTGATCTGCTGCTCCCCATCCGGTGTCGCAAAACGCGCCGCGCCATCAGACGAAAAGCCAAGCCAGCGATGCCGCACCAGTAGCCGTACACCAAGCGCGCCAAGCCGCGCCATCCATGCGCGCAGCAATGGCGATGCCTTCATGGCACGCGGAAAAACCCGGCCGGAGGAGCCGATGAAGCAGGGCTGGCCCAGCCCCTCAGCCCAGGCAATCAACGCCTCAGGCGGGAAGGCGAGGATATGCGGCGCGAGATGTGATTCAGCCGAACCATAGTGCTTCAGGAATGTCGGCAATGGTTCGGAATGAGTCAGATTCAGCCCGCCGCGCCCGGCGATCAACAACTTGCGCGCGGGCGATGGCATGTGGTCGGCCAGCAGCACCGCGGCACCGGATTGTGCCGCGGCTTCCGCCGCCATCAAGCCGGCGGGGCCGGCGCCAATGACAAGAATACTCAGGCGCTGCGTTCCAGCAATTCAATCGCCACATTCTCCGGCCCGCGCACGAAGCAAATGCGAATATCGGGGCGGATCGCAGTGGGTTCCATGGTGAATTCAGCGCCCTTGGCCTTCAATTCCGCCACCACCTGGTCAAGCCCGGTCACCGCAAGGCCGATATGTTCCAAGCCGCGATAGGGCATGCTGGGTGGCGGCGCCGTATTGTCGCCCTTGATGGGCGCGATAAAAATGATCTGCCCGCCAAGCCTGATATCCACGCGCGGTTCGCCCTGCTGGCTGGAACGCAGAACCTCGGCCCCAAACATGCGTTCATAGAAAACCGCCGTCGCTTCCGGATCAGGGCTGCGCAGATGAATATGGTCGAAGGTGAATTGGGTCATAGTTTCCTCCTTGTTTCAAATCGTGCCAGCGGCGCGGAGTTTCGCGCGTGCGGCATCATCATAACCAAGCTCGGCCAATATGGCATCATTGTCGCTGCCAAGCTGCGGTGGCGGCGTATCCACGCGCGGCCCACCATGCGCAAAGCCGAAAGCGGCGACGGGGACAGAAAATGGCCCTGTCACGCCAGGTGCTGCTTCAAAGTGATGCACCACGCCGCGCCCCTTGATCTGCGGATCAGCCAGCGATTCCGCCAAATTGCGCACCCGCGCCGCCGGCACATGACGCGCCTGCAAATAGCTTTCCCATTCATCAGCCGTCTTGGCCTTCAACAGTTCCGCCAGCGTGGCCGCTTCATGTGCGCGATCAGCATGGCGCGCTTCATTGCTGTCCTTCGCCATATCGGGCCGGCCGAGCGCTTGCCAAAGCCGGCGCTGCTGGCGCAGATTGCTCGCGCCGATCATCACCAAACCATCGGCGGTCTGGTAGCAGCTATTGGTCGAATATTCATGGTCATTGCCGCGCGGGCGCGCGGGCTTGCCGCTGCGCCCGTAGGAAGTGACATGACTTGCCATCATCATCATCGCAACATCCATCATGGCGAGATCAATATGTTGGCCGCGTCCGGTCTTTTCGCGCTGGAACAAAGCCGCTGACAGGGCGAAGGCGCCCATGGTGCCAGTGGCGTAATCAATCGCCGGTGCGCCGAATTTGATTGGGTTCACTTCCGGCGTGCCTGTGCAGGCCATGATGCCCGATGTCGCTTGGATAACGTGATCATACGCGGTCTGTTCACCGCGCGGCCCGCCATGACCAAAGGCGGAGATAGAGCAATAGATCAGCCGCGGATTGATCTTCAGCAAATCCTCATAGCCCAAGCCCAAAGCCGCGAAGGCGCCGGGGCGGAAATTTTCCACCAGCACATCGGCGCCCGCAATCAGCTTGCAGAAAATCTCGCGCGCTTCTGTCTGCTTCAGATCAAGCGTCATGCTGCGCTTGTTTGATCCTTGCGTCAGGTAATAGCTGCCCATCCCGGCGCGATTAAGGTCCCAATCGCCACCGCTGACGCGGCTTTGATCTGGGTCTTCAGGGTGTTCAATCTTGATCACATCAGCACCCAGCAGGCCAAGCTGATAGGCCGCAAAGGGGCCGGCCAGCACATGGGTCGCGTCTATGATGCGGATGCCTTCAAAGGGACGAGTCATGGGTGTTTCCTTGGTTCCTGTCATGGCGCTTGAAGCAAAACACCATCGCGTATGAGTGTGTTGATCTCAGCTTCGGTCATGCCGCAGGCGGCCAATAGCGCCGCACCATCCTGCCCAAGCCGCGGCGCCGGCCGACCCGGTGGCGCATTGCCGCCGGAAAAGCGATTGGGCTGGCCAATGGCGTAAGTGGCACCTTCGCTTGGGTGCTCTTCTTCCTGCACCATGCCAACCGCACGCAAATGCGGATCATCAAGCAAGCCCGCGATGGTGTTATAGGGTGAGGCCGGCACATCGAGCCGATCAAAGATCTCCAGCCACTCAGCGGAGGTCTTGCCCTTCAGCCCGCCCGCGCGAATGGCGAAATAATCGCGTGTATTGGAAGTGCGCCCGGCGATGGTGGCGAAACGCGGATCGGTTTTCAATTCAGGCCGGCCAATCGCATCAAAAAACGCATGCGCCTGCGCATCCGTATTGGCGGAGATGCAGATATGGCCATCTGCGGTTGGCAAGGGCCGCGCATCGGGGCTGAGGACGCGGTGATCACCTGGCGGGCCTATCGCGGGGCGGAAGGACATTGCGCCGAGGTGTTCCATCATCACATAGGCTGCCATGTTTTCGAACATCGGCACTTCAATCGCCTCACCAATGCCGGTTTTTTCGCGGCGGTAAAGCGCGAAGCCAATCATCTGCGCGGCAATCAACCCGACAGTGTGATCCGCCACCAGCATCGGCACATAGCGTGGCTCCCCGGTGGAGGCTTCAAAACAGCCGGCCACACCAGCAGCACCTTGGATTACCGTGTCATAGGCTGGCCTGCCGGCATAAGGGCCGCCTGAGCCAAAACCCGTGATGGCGCAATGGATCAAGCGGGGTGCGATGGCATGCAGGCTTGCGGCATCCACACCAAGCCGCGCCTGTGCATCGGGGCGGATATTGCTGACAAAGACATCCACCGTCGCGGCCAGGCGATGCAACGCCGCAAGCCCCGCCGGCGCCTTTAGATCAAGTGCGATGGATTTCTTGCCGCGATTGAAATTGAGGAATTTGCCATTCATGCCAGGCGAACGCCCCTTGCCGGCAAGCTGGCGCAGCAAATCACCGCCTGGGCTTTCCAGCTTGATCACCTCTGCCCCATGTTCCGCCAGAACGCCGGTGCAAACCGGCCCGACAACAACCGAGGAAAGATCAAGCACCCGAATACCCGCAAGTGGTCCGTTCATCCGTTCTTGCACTGTCTTCGTTCCAGTCATGAAAATTCATAAAGCCGCGCAGGGTTATCGACCAGAAGCTGCTGAAGCGCGGCAGCATTCGCAAAGCGCGGCAGCAAATCCACCAGATCGGCCTCATCCGGTTCCCAGCGCACATTGGGGTGCGGCCAATCCGTGCCCCACAGCACGCGATCCGGTGCCGCCGCAACCAGGCGTTGCGCGAAGGGGATCGCATCCGTGAAGGGCGGGCCGGTATCGGAGATCCGCTCCGCACCGGATACCTTCACCCACCAATTCGGACGCTTCAGTAATTCCAGCAATAGGCGAAAGGGGGTTTGGTCCAGACCATCGCGCACCGGCACGCGCCCCATATGGTCCACCACCACCGGCAGGGAGAATTCGCCGAAAAATTCGAGAAACTCCGGGATATTCCCCGCATCCAAATGCAGTACCAAATGCCAACCCATGGGCGCGATGCGCGCGGCGGTGCGCCGTACCAGCGCCAAATCCGGCACGCCCCCCAAATGCTTCACAAAGCCGAAGCGCACTCCGCGCACGCCGCCTTCATGCAAGGCGCGGAACGCGACATCATCAAAGCTTTCATCAATCAAGGCCACACCGCGCCAGCGGCCATTGCTCCGCGCAATGCCATCCAGCATGGCACGATTATCGGCCTTGTAGACAGTGGTTTGCACAATCACCGCGCGATCCGCGCCAAGCCTTTCATGCAAGGCAACCAGATCATCGCGCGTGCGTTCCGGCGGCGTATAGGGCGCGCCCTTGGCGATAGGGAAGCGATCAAAAGGGCCCCAGATATGCACATGCGGATCGCAGGCACCGCGCGGCAGAAGGAAGGCAGGTTTGCGCATTGATCCCATAAGCATACGGCCCTTCCCTCAAGCGGGTTCAGCTCAGCATCGCATAGGAGTGGCGCAGGTCAAACCAGCGCTGCCGGCACCGCTACCGCGCCCTGCATCAGGCGCCGTGCACTGCGATAAACCACGGCACTTTCCGCATGCCAGCCAGCAGCAGCTTCACGAACCTCCGCCCCTACCGAAAGAATGCCGGATGGATTGGCAACGCGCGTTTCATCTGTGCGCGCCGGTGGCCCGGCCAGTTGGTGGGGCACACTGCCGGTAATGCGGCTGGCGACACCAAGGCACATGGCACCGGTCAGCGGCACGGCGCGATGCGCGCGTTCCATGGAAATCATGCGTACGGCGATGTCGTGGGTATCGGGGGCGAAGGCCGCACCATCAAGCGCATAATAAGCAGCAGGCTGCGCCACCACGGCAATTTTCGGTAAGGCAAGACCAACCTTCTCGGGCGTTGCGGCCAGCCCCATCATCACGCCAGCCTTGCGCCGCAGCGCATCAAACAGCGCCATGCGCGCGGGGTCCGCTTCAATCGCATCCGGGCTTTCCGTGCCGGTCATTCCCAAATCGCGCGCATCCAGAAAAACGCAGGCATTGGCGGCATCTATCAGGCTCACGGCATAAGCGCGCCCTTTGTGATGCAGCGTGTCTTGCGCATTGCCTGTCGGCAGCAAGCGCCCTGTCGCGCCGCCACCGGGGGCCAGAAAATCAAGCCGGATGCGTGCGCCGGAACCCGAAACGCCAGCCATGGTGAAATCCCCGGCAGTGACCGCCTTGCCGCCGCGCACCGGAAAGCGCGCATGGATGATGCGCTTCGTGTTCACCTGATGAATGCGCACCAGCGCTTCACCATCCGCTACGCGCACCAGCCCCTCATCTACCGCGAAGGGACCAACAGCCGAGGAAAGATTGCCGCAATTGCTGGACCAATCCACCACGGGCTTGTCCACCGCCACTTGCGCAAACAGATAATCCACATCCGCATCCGGATGCGTCGGCGGGCCAATGATCACGGCTTTCGAGAGCGAAGAAATGCCGCCCCCCATGCCATCCAATTGCCGGCCATAGGGATCTGGGCTGCCCAATACAGCCAGGAAAATCGCGTCCCGAGCCGCGCGTTCCGCCGGCAGATCGCGCGCGTGGAAAAACACACCCTTGCTGGAACCGCCGCGCATGAAAATGGCGGGGATGAAGGCTTGATCCATGGGCTTTGCTCCGTGCTTCCAGCGACGCTAATCGGCAATCGCAATCGCCGAAAGCTGATGCCCAATCGGCCCTCCACCGGCCAGCGTATTGCGCCGATGGCTGAAGAAACGCGCCTCATCAGCCAGCGTGTCATGCGGCAGGATGCTGACCGCGATACCAAGGGCCGAAAGCCGCGCCGCGCAATAGCCAGGCAGATCAAACTGCCAACGCCCTTCGCGCTTGCCGGTTGCGAAAAACCGCGCATCGGCAGGGCTGCGCGCCAGCACCGCATCGCGCAAATCCGCTGCCACTTCATAGGAAGGCTGATGGATACAGGGCCCCACCACCGCGATGATATCGCGCCGCGCGGCGCCCAGCCCTTCCATCGCGAAAACCGTTTCTTCCAAAACACCCAGCACCGCGCCGCGCCAGCCGGCATGGGCGCCGCCAATCACGCCAGCAGCGCGATCCGCGAAAAGCACCGGCGCGCAATCGCCCGTGATGATGCCAAGGACAAGACCCACGCGGCGTGTCACCACTCCATCGGCTTCGGGGCGTTGATCTTCCAGCCAGGCATCTTCCGCCACCACAACGCGCTTGCCATGCACCTGCGTCAGCCCGCAAAGCGCGCGATGCGGCAGGCCAAGCGCCGCCGCCGCGCGCGTGCGATTTTCCCGCACCGCCGCAGCATTATCTTTGCCGGAAAGCGAGCAATTCAGTGACGCGAAAGCCCCCGTTGAAACGCCGCCATTCCGCGTAAAAAAGCCGTGCTTCAGGCCCGGTAGCTGCAAGGGATCGGCGGTCAGGAATTCAGCGCTCATGCGGTTTCGAATCCAGCGGGTATTGGCAGGCTTGAATCGCATAGCGCCAGGGCCTTGAACAGCCGGCCCATAGCTTCCGGCGCCGTCAGCCGATGCGCGGCCGAAAGCTGCGCCTGGGCGCGCCCCGGATCAAGCCGGGCCAGCATCGCGGCACGCGTCATTAAGCCCAGGCGTTGCAGGAAAACGCCCTGTGGCAATGGGCCATGCGCCACGGCGCCGGCCGTACGCGCGGCGGCAGCGAAGGCCGCAAAATCCACATGCGCGGTGATATCCACCTGACCGGCTGCGCTGAGCGGATCAACCGGCTGGCCCGCGCGCATGGCTTGCAGGCTATCACCAAAACCGCTCTCCGCTGGGCCGTAATCAATCAACAAGGCCGCGCCGCCATGGCGGGCAAGCCGCGCGCCGAGCCATGCCGCGAAGCCAAGTGCCGCTTCATTCACTTCGCGCAGGGCGCCTTCGGGCGCGTCTTCCGGCAGGGCGATATTGCTCGGTGCTTCCACAAACGCACCATCAGCGACAAAGCGTTCATGCCAAGCGGCGCCTCGGCGTATGAATTGGCGAATGGGTAGCGCATCCAGAAATTCATTGGCCAGCAGGATCATGGGTGCTTCCGGCAATGTGCCGATATCCTCATGCCAGGTGACACCCGCATCACCTAACTTCGCCGCCTGCGCCTCGCGCAAGCGCGGCGATGTCTCCACCAAATGCACGCGTAAGGCCGCGCGAAAATCCGGCATCATTTCAGCAATGGCGCGTAGCGCATCCGCCATCAGGCTACCGCGCCCAGGCCCGCATTCCACCAGCAATACCGGATCAGGCCGGCCCATGGACTGCCAAGTGACTGCTGCCCAAAGCCCCAGACACTCACCAAATGCCTGAGATATTTCCGGCGATGTCGCGAAATCCTGAAATGGATCACGCGCGGCGTAATAGGCCGCCGCAGCGCGCGCCATGAAATGGTCAAGCCGCTCTGCCCCCTTGGGCGCATCAGTATTTTCAGGCAGCGCGCTGATCATACGGTTTCCGACAAAGGGACACTGGCCCCTTGTCGCAGATCAGCCGCGCCCCCGGCAAGGGCCGCGCCTCAATCCACCTTGGCGCCTGAAGCACGGATCAGGGGTGCGAGCTTCG
Source organism: Alphaproteobacteria bacterium (assembly GCA_026400795.1). Classification (GTDB taxonomy): domain Bacteria; phylum Pseudomonadota; class Alphaproteobacteria; order Acetobacterales; family Acetobacteraceae; genus Neoroseomonas. The sequence continues at coordinate 11,401 of JAPLOJ010000311.1, read as the reverse complement.
CCTGTTGCGCCGCACGAAACGCGGTGATTTCCGCCATGCTGGTGTACCAGGCCATCGCGCCCTGGTCGCGGAAGGATTTCACCAGATCGGGATGCTCCAGCGCCTGCTTGCTGAAATGGGACATCCGATCAGTCACATCCTTGGGCAGCCCTGCTGGGGCACACACACAGGTCCAGGAAATCACATCAAAGCCCGGCAGGTATTCAGCAATGGCCGGCAAATCAGGTTCAATTGGGCTCCGCTTTTCGCTTGTCACCGCCAAGGCGCGCACCTTGCCCTGGCGCGACAACGCAAGGATGGATGGCATATTGTCGAACATCATGTGAATCCGCCCGGCCATCAGATCCACAAGCCCAGGTGCCGCGCCGCGATAGGGCACATGTTCCATATCCACACCTGCCAATTGCTTGAACATCTCACCTGAGAGATGCAGCGTGGTGCCGGAACCAGCCGAACCGAAGGAATACTTGCCCGGATTGGCCTTCAGCAGCGCAATCAGCTCCGGCACGTTGCGCACCGGCAGATCGAGATTGACACCAAGCAGATTGGGCAATTGCCATATCCCGGTGATAAAGGTGAAATCCTTCTCAGGATCGAAATTCAAATTATTGTAAAGTGTCGGCGCAATAGCGTGGGAAGCGATGCCACCAAGCCCAATCGTATAGCCATCCGGCGCCGATTTCGCGACCGTATCAACGCCAACATTGCCGCCCGCGCCACCGCGATTTTCGACAACGAAACTCTGCCCCGTCAGTTCCGACATGCGGACGCAATAGATGCGCGACAGTACATCCGTGGAACCGCCGGCGGGAAAGGGATTAATGTAGCGCACCGGACGGCGCGGCCAATCGCCCGCTTGCGCGCGGGCAATCCCAGGCATGGCCAAAAGGCTGGTGCCGGCCAGCATGGCGCGGCGTGAAAGACGCGGTTCGGACATTTGTTTTCTCCCCTGAAAGAAGCGGTCTTTGCGCCGCATCATTCAGGGGAAGGCTGCCCGAATCCGGGCCAAGGTCAAGAAAAAAGCGCGCACCCCTATCCGCGCGTCACGGCGGCATGCGCGGCAAGGCAGGCCACATCCACAATCTGGTTGACGCCCGCCTGCATGGGCACGATTTGCGCGGAATGCGAAAGCCCGGTCAGCAGTGGCCCGATCACCGTGCTGCTGGTCAATTGCGGCACGGCGCGCGTCAGGATATGCGCCGCGTGAATGCCAGGCATGATCAGCACATTGGCCGGGCCGCTCAGGCGGCAGAAGGGATAGAGCGAAGCGCGCAGCTTCGGGTCGAGCGCGACATCGGCAGCCATTTCGCCATCAAATTCAAAGTCAGCGCCGCGTTCGGTCAGCAGCTTCACCGCTTCGCGAATGCTGCCCGGGATGGTGCCGCGCGGATCGCCAAAGGTGGAAAAGGAAAGGAAGGCCACACGCGGTTCCATCCCCAAGCGCCGCGCGGCGGCAGCAGAACCGCGCGCAATGCCGGCTAGCGTCGCCGCATCTGGCCTTTCATGAATGGCGGTATCGGCCACCAGCACCGTGCCCGCCTGACGAGAGATAATGATGGAAACTCCGAAGGCAACCCGGCCTGGCACCGGGTCTATCGCCATGCTGATGCCTTCCAGCGCGGCGGAATAGGAACGCGTGGTCCCGGTGACCACCGCATCCGCCTCACCGGTTGCCACCATGCAAGCGGCAAAGACATTGCGGTCCTGATTGACCAGGCGCTGGCAATCGCGTTGCAGGAAGCCATCGCGCTGGCGCTTGCCATAAAGAAATTCCGCGTAACGACGCGTTGAATCGGAAAGCCGCGCATTCTGGATTTCAATGCCATCGGGCAAGGGGATACCAATGGCATTGGCCACCGCCGTAATGCGATCCTCGCGCCCAACCAAAATAGGTGTGCCATAGCCCGCATTGCGGAAACCAATGGCGGCGCGGATCACTTTTTCTTCCTCGCCTTCGGCAAATACCACGCGCTTCGGGTTCTGCCGCACGCTTTCGGCAATGGCTTCCAGCGCCCCCATTGTCGCATCCAGCCTATTCGCCAAATCGCGCGCATAGCGCTGCAAATCCGCCAAGGGCTTGCGCGCCACGCCGCTATCCATCGCGGCCTTGGCAACAGCGGGCGAAACGCGCGAAATCAAGCGCGGATCAAAAGCATTAGGGATAATGTATTCCGGCCCGAACCGCAGCGCCTTGCCCGCCCCCGCGCCAGAGACCTCTTCCGGCACATCTTCCCGCGCCAACATGGCCAGCGATTCAGCGGCGGCAATCTTCATCGCGTCATTAATGGTGGAAGCGCGTACATCCAGGGCGCCACGGAAAATAAAGGGAAAGCCCAGAACATTATTGACCTGGTTCGGGTAATCCGAACGCCCGGTCGCGATAATGCAATCGGGCCGCGCCGCGCGCGCCTCATCCGGCGTGATTTCCGGATCGGGATTGGCCATGGCGAAAATAATCGGCTTTGGCGCCATGGCCCTGATCATCTCGGGCGTCAGCGCGCCCTTCACGGAAAGGCCGAAAAACACATCCGCGCCATCCAAAGCCTGGGTCAGGGTGCGGGCGGAGGTGGTCACCGCATGGGCGGATTTCCACTGATTCATGCCTTCTTGACGGCCACGCCAGATCACGCCCTTGGTGTCACATAGGATCACGTTCTCAGGCCGCATGCCCATGGCTTTCACCAGCTCAGCACAGGCAATGGAAGCGGCACCCGCGCCATTGATCACCAGCTTCGTCGTCTTCAAATCGCGCCCGGTCAGATGGCAGGCATTGATCAGGCCGGCGGCGGCAACAATGGCGGTGCCATGCTGGTCATCATGGAATACCGGAATATCCATCAATTCGCGTAAGCGCTGTTCAATCACAAAGCATTCCGGTGCCTTGATGTCTTCCAGATTTATCCCGCCGAAAGTCGGGCCCAGATAGCGCACGGCATTGATGAAAGCGTCCGGGTCTTCCGTATCCACGCAAAGATCAATCGAATCCACATCCGCAAAGCGCTTGAACAGCGCGGCCTTGCCTTCCATCACGGGCTTCGACGCAAGCGCGCCGAGATTGCCAAGCCCCAGCACCGCGGTGCCATTGGAAATCACCGCGACGAAATTGCCCTTCGCCGTGTAATCATAGGCCAGGCTCGGGTCGCGATGGATATGCAGGCAGGGCTCCGCCACACCCGGCGAATAGGCCAGGCTCAAATCCCGCGCCGTGATCAGCGGCTTGGTCAGCCGGATTTCAAGCTTCCCGGGCCGCCCTTCCCGGTGCATCGCCAGCGCTTCTTCGGCGGTGACGCGCGCCGTGCGCGTATCCTCAACCGGCGTTTTCTTCGCGTCATCCATCCTAGCCACCACTCCTCAAATCAGCCCCATCATGCCGGTTTGTGCCGCGCCCCGCGAGGCCCCAGCTTCGCAGGCGCAGCAATTCGCGCCCTCAGACCCGCCGGACATTCCAGGGATAGGGCGACGAGCCCTGCAAAATCCCCGTGATATTGCGCCGGAAGGCGGTCCTGATCCTGAATTGGCCAAGCGGGATGAAGGCCGCATCTTCCAGCGCAAGGCGCCCAAGGCGAGACGCGATCTGCTTCTGCTCCGCCTCATTCGGGGCGAAAAGCCAGGATTCGGCCATGGCCTCCGCCTCATCACTTTTCCACCAGCCGAACCAGCCGCCTGTGCCCTGGCCGCGCACCAGGAAGGACACGGCAGGATTGGCCCAGGCGGTGGCACCCCCGGTGGTATGCAGGATGGACCAGCCACCGCGATCCACGGTTTCGCGATTGCTCCGCCGCTGCACCACAGTGCCCCAATCGCTCTCGGCCAAGTCAATATTCATGCCGATCCGCTTCAGCCGATCGGCCGTCACCTGTCCAAGCGGCCCGATATCCGGGAAATCCGTGGGGTTGATCACAACAACGCGCTGATTCGCATAGCCCGCTTCACGCAAAGCGGCGCGGGCGCGGTCCAGATCGCCCGGCATCATCGCCTCACCCAGATCCTCGTAATAGGGCGTCTCGCGTGGCCAAAGGCTGCGGCAGAGATCCCAATCCGTCCGATCATCCCCGCGTGAGGCGCGCATATAATCTTCCTGTAATACCGAAAGCCGGATGGCACGGCGGATGCGCACATCATCAAAGGGCGGGTGCAGGTTATTCATGCGCAGCACGGCCATCCGCCCGCCCGTGTCTGACACTTCGCGGCGCACATCGCGTGCACGTGCCAGCAATGGCTGCAAATCCGGGTGCGGCCTTTCCCACCAATCCACTTCGCCATTCTGCAAAGCGGCGGCGGCGGTCGCCGGGTCTGGCAAAATATGCCATTCAATGCGCCGGAAATGCGCAATTTTTGCGCCCGATGTCCAGGAAGGCGCTTCCTGGCGCGGCTGATAGGCATCAAACTTCTCATAAACCACGCGGCTGCCGGAATTATATTCGCCAGCAATGAAGCGATAAGGGCCGGAGCCGATCATCTCCGTGACACCGCGATTGGGATCAGTCTCGGCCAGACGTTCGGGCATGATGAAGGGTACGGCTGAATCAGGCTTGGCCAGCGCATCCAGCAAAAGCGGGAAGGCGCGCTTCAGGCGGATTTCGATGGTGCGGTCATCCACCGCGCGCCATTCATCCACCTGGCGCAACAGCAATTGGCCGAAGGGCTCACGCGCGCACCAGCGCTTGATGCTTGCGATGCAATCGCGGGCGCGCACGGGTTCCCCATCATGGAAACGCAAACCGGCACGCAGCGTAATGCGCCAGCGCTTGCCATCATCCAGCACCTCAGCGCCTTCAGCCATTTGTGGCTTGGGCTTCAGCTCCGCATCCACGCCATAAAGTGTATCGAACACATGCCAGCCGTGATTGCCGGTCACGGTTGCAGTGGTGAATACCGGGTCCAGCACGCTCAGATTAGCCTGCGGCACGAAGCGGAGCGTTTGCGCACGCATATCCTGCGCGAGTGATGGCGCGGGTAGTGCCGCCGCCGCCCCCATCGCCAGGATTGATCTGCGGCCAATACCGGAAGCTGTCATGGGAACCTCCTCCCTGGTTGGTTCTTATTGCGGGCAGTTTGGAACCTTCAGCGCCAATGCGCCAGCCCAAGGTTTGGCTTGGGCGCGCCCCGCCTGTATCCTGCGCAGGCATGCCCCCCGCCCAAGCCCCCTTAGGCCCGATTCCCGATGCCAGCGGCGCCACGCCGGCCATGGCGCAATGGTTCATTGCCAAGGCCGCGCATCCGGATGCGCTGGTGTTTTTCCGCATGGGCGATTTCTATGAGCTATTCTTCGCCGATGCCGAGGCCGCCGCCGCGGCCTTGGATATCGCGCTCTCTTTCAGGGGGGAGCATCGCGGCCAGAAAATCGCCATGTGCGGCGTGCCGGCCCATGCGCATGAAAGCTATCTGGCGCGGCTGATCCGCCAGGGTTTTCGGGTGGCCATCTGCGATCAGATGGAAACGCCGGAACAGGCCAAGGCGCGCAAGGCGCCGACCATCCGGCGCGACATCACGCGGCTGGTGACGGCAGGCACCGTCACGGAAGAAACCCTGCTGGAAGCCGCGCGCCCTGCCTGGCTTTTGGCCCTCGCGCCCCTGGAAGATCGGATCGGCGCCGCCTGGCTTGATGTCTCGACCGGTGCCTTCGGCACGGAAACCCTGCCACGCGGGGAAGTCCAGGCGCTGCTTGCGCGGCTGGAACCGGCCGAAATCCTGGCCCCGGAAGGGGTTTTTGAAGGCGAAGTGGCTGCGCGCATCACGCCGCTTGACCCACCGCGCGATGCCGCGCGACGCCTCGCCGAGGCTTTTGATGTCTCAACCCTGGATGGTTTTGGCAGTTTCAGCGCCGAAGAAATGGCCGCCGCAGCCATGGCGGTTGATTATGTACGGGCAACCCAAGCGGGCGCCCTGCCGCGCCTAGCCCCCCCCAGCCCCATGGGCGGGCGCGGCTTGTTGCAGATGGATGCCGCCACACGCCGATCCTTGGAAATCCTGAAAAGCGAAAGGGGGGAGGCGCGGCATTCGCTTCTCGCCGCTGTGGACCGCACCGTGACCGCTGCCGGAGCGCGGGAATTGGCCGCGCGCCTTGCCTCGCCACTTGCCGACGCCGCCCCCATTCTGGCGCGGCATGAGGCCGTGGGATGGATGCTCGCCGCAGCTTCCGAACGGGCAGCGTTAAGGGCTGCGTTAAAGGGCTCGCCCGATATGGCGCGGGCCTTGGCGCGGCTGTCGCTTGATCGGTTTGCACCGCGTGATCTGGCCGCCATTCGCGATGGGCTGGCGCGGGCCGAAGCCGTAGCCGCAGCGCTTGATGCCGCCGGCGGGCTGCAACCCGCGTTGATCGAGGCAGCGCGTAGCGCACTGGTGCCAGAAGCCTCGCCTCAGGCGGAATTGCAGCGCGCCTTGGCCGAAACCCTGCCGGCGCGGCTGGAAGATGGTGGGCTGATTGCCGCGGGCTATGACGGCGAATTGGATGCGCTGAGGCGGCTGCGTGATGGTGGGCGCGATGCCATTGCCGCTTTGCAATTGGATTTGGCGCAGGCCTGGGGCGTGGCGGCGCTGCGCATCCGCCACCATCAGCAATTCGGCTTTCTCGCGGAGATGCCTTTGGCAGCCGGCGAGAAATTGCTGCGCGCCGCCATCGCCGAAGGCCCGCATAGCCCGATCCATCGCCAAACCATGTCGAATGCCATGCGCTTCACCTGCGCCGCGCTGGCCGAATTGGACCGCAAGGTGGCGGAAGCGGGCGATCAGGCAGCGCGGCGGGAACGCATGGTCGCGCAGCATCTGCGCCGGCTTTGCCTGAATGCCGCGCCCGGCACCGCCGCGGCAGCAGCAGCGATGGCGGAATTGGATGTGCATGCGGCGGGCGCGGAATTGGCCGCGGGTGGCGGCTGGTGCCGGCCGGAAATGACCGAAAGGCCAGATTTCGCCATCAAGGCCGGGCGGCATCCGGTGGTGGAAGCGGCCCTTGCCCGCGCCCGTGGCCCGGCCTTTGTGCCCAATGATTGCGATCTATCAGCGGGGCAGCGGCTTTGCTTGCTCACCGGGCCGAACATGGCCGGTAAATCCACGTATTTAAGGCAAAATGCGCTATTTGTGATCCTGGCCCAGGCCGGGCTTTTCCTACCCGCCGAAGCCGCCCGGCTTGGCCTGGTGGATCGGCTTTTCTCCCGCGTTGGCGCGGCAGATGATATTGCCGGCGGGCGTTCCACCTTCATGGTCGAAATGGCCGAAACGGCGGCGATATTGAACCTGGCCAGCGCGCAATCCCTGGTGGTCTTGGATGAGGTCGGGCGCGGCACCGCCACCTGGGATGGACTCGCTATCGCCTGGTCGGTGCTGGAAGCTTTGCATGACCGCATCCGCTGCCGCACCATCTTCGCCACGCATTTCCATGAATTGACGTCGCTTGCCGCCAAATTGCCGGAACTGGCGCTTGCCACCATGCAGGTGCGCGAATGGCGCGGGCAGGTGATTTTCCGCCATAGCGTCGGCCCCGGTGCCGCCGAGAAATCCTGGGGCCTGCATGTGGCGAAGCTTGCCGGCGTGCCGCGTGACGTGTTGCGGCGTGCGGAGGCTGTGCTCGGCTCCCTCGAAGCACGCGCCAAGGGGCTTGACCCCATGTCTGAGGAATTACCGCTTTTCGCGCGCCCCGGCCCCACAGCGCCGCCATCCCATCCGGCGCTGGAAGCGCTTGCAGGGCTCGATCCTGATACACTCAGTCCGCGAGAAGCGCAGGAGTTTCTCTACCGCGTTAAATCGCTTTTGGAGACTGTCCCAGCGCCCCCGGACGCGATATTGTGACAGTGATGAGTCTATCGGAAAACACCTCTGCCCTCACCGAGCCTCCGCCGCGTCGCGGGCCGAATGGCCATGTCCCGGCGGCGGAACAACCGCTGGTGCTGGCCGATCTGCTGGCGGAATTGCTGCCGGCTGGCCAGCCTATACCGCGTGACGCAGCGCTAGCGCTGCTGCGCCGACATTTAGGGCGCATTCAGGGCCGTGTGCAGCAAGCTTTTGAGGCGCATGAATTATCCGGACTTGCCGCCGCGCGGTGGCTGGCGGCACTGACCGATACGCTAATGTTCGGCATTCACCGCTATACCGAAGCGATGCACCCGCCTGATCGCGGCGAGAAATCCCATGCCCTGGTCGCGACCGGTGGTTATGGCCGCGGTGTGCTGGCGCCATTTTCTGATATTGATCTGCTGTTCCTGACCGATAGCAGCATGGGTGCGCGGGGCAGGAAGGCCGTTGAATTCATGCTCTATCTGCTCTGGGATATGGGGCTGAAGGTTGGGCATGCCACCAGATCGCGCAGTGAATGCCTGCAAGAAGCGAAACGCGACGCCACGGTGATGACGGCGCTTTTGGATGCGCGGCTGGTCGCCGGCGATCCTTCCATTTTCACGCGCTTTGATGAGGCATTTCGCGCCGCGCGCGCGCGCATCGGGCTAAAACCTTTTCTTGAAGCAAAGCTCGCCGAAAAGCAGAAGCGCCATCGGCGTTATGGCGATAGCCCTTACGTGGTGGAACCCCATGTCAAGGAAGGGCGCGGCGCCCTGCGCGATCTGCAAACGCTTTATTGGCTGGCGCGCTACGCGTTCAATGTAGAACGCATGCCGGAATTGGTCGGCCCCCATAGCCCAGGCGGCGGGCTACTGACAGCTAGTGAGGCGCGCGCCATTCGCCGCGCCTGGGATTTCCTGTGGACCGTGCGCTTTCACTTGCACATCGTCACGGGCCGCGCGGAAGAACGCCTGACTTTTGACTTACAGCCGGTGGTTGGCGCCCGGATGGGCTATACGCGGCGCGGGCTTCAGGATGGCGTTGAACGCTTCATGAAGCATTTCTTTCTGACTGTGCGCGATGTGGCGCGCTTCACCCGCATTCTGGAACCCGCCATTATTCGCGCCGCACTTGGCCGCCCTGCCGTGCTGCCGGCACCTGACAAGGCACTAACCGAAGCGGGCTTTGGCCTGGCCGATGGCAAGATCATCGCCGCACCGGGCTTTGATTTCACGGTTGAACCCGTGTTGATGCTGCGCATCTTCCGGCTGGCGCGTGATCGGGGCTTGGATATCCACCCGCTCGCCTTCCGCGCCATTATTCGCCATGCGCGGCAACTCACGCGGCTGCGTGGTGACCCGGCGGCGAGTGCGGAGTTTCTTGATATCCTGTCCGGCAAGGACCCGCATATCTGGATGCGCATGTTGAATGAGGCCGGGCTAATCGCAGCGCTTCTGCCCGATTGGCAGCGCGTGGTTGGGCTGATGCAATTCGACACCTATCACGTGTTTACGGTGGATGAGCATACCATCGAAGCAATCGGCGTTCTGGGCGCGATGGAACGCGGCGAATTGACCGAAATCGCACCAGTGGCCAGTGAATTGATTGGCCAGGTGCAATCCCGCCGCGCGCTTTATGTTGCGATGCTGCTGCATGATGCTGCCAAGGGGCATGGTGGTGATCATTCCGAATTGGGCGCAGAATTGGCGCTGCATGTCTGCCCCGCCCTTGGCCTGACGCCGGAGGAGACCGAGACTGTTTCCTGGCTGGTGCTGCATCATTTGCTGATCAGCGAAACCGCCTTCCGCCGCGATATTGAAGACCCGAAGACCATCCTGGACATTGCCGAGATTGTGCAAAGCCCGGAAAGGCTCCGGCTGCTGCTGGTGCTGACCGTGGCCGATATGCGCGCGGTCAGCGGCAAGGTCTGTAATGGCTGGAAAGCGACGCTGCTGCGCGAACTGTACTGGCGTGTGGCGGAAGTGCTGGCGGGCGGGCTTTCCGTGCCTGAACGCGATGTACGCGTGGCGCGCGCCAAGGATGCGGCGGCGAAATTGCTCGCGGGGCATCCGCGTGCGGAGGTGGATCATTACCTCGGCCTTGGTTACCCGGGCTATTGGCTTTCCTTCGATCCCGAAACCCATGCGCGCCATGCGGCGATGATCCAGGAAGCGCGCGCAAACAAGGCGCCGCTGACGGTAAATACGCGCGTTCTTGAAAATCGCGCGGTGACGGAAGTGACCGTCTATTGCACCGACCATCCTGGGCTATTCAGCAAAATCGCGGGCGCCTTGGCCGTGGCGGGGGCGAGCATCGTGGATGCGCGCATCCATACCATGACCGATGGCATGGCCTTGGATACTTTCTGGGTACAGGATTATCAGGGCGGGCCTTTGGATGCGCCGCATCGTCTGGCGCGGCTTTCCGTGCTGGTGGAACAGTCGCTTTCCGGGCGACTTCGCCTCAAGGATGAGATCCGCAAGCTGAAGCGCGAACCAGCCAGGCTTCGCGCCGTGACCGTGCCGCCGCGTGTGGTGATAGATAATCACGCTTCCAATACGCACACCGTGATCGAAGTGAATGGCCGTGACCGGCCTGGGCTTTTGCATGATGTAGCCGCGGCAATGAGCGACCAGGGCATGCAAATCGCCTCCGCCCATATCACCACCTATGGGGTGCGCGCGATTGACGTGTTTTACGTGAAGGATGTGTTCGGGCTGAAAGTTGAAAATGAACGCAAGCTTGGCTCGTTGCGTACCGCCCTGGAAGCGGCCCTTGTGCCGCCCGAGATTGAAGCCAAGGCAGCGGGATGAGCGAGGGTTTCAAGAGCTTCGCTGAATTCTGGCCTTACTACCTGAACGAACACGCCAAACCCACAACGCGCGCCCTGCATTTTGCCGGCACGGGTGCAGGGCTTTTGCTGTTTTTGCTTGGGCTGATTTCAGGCAATTCCTGGCTGCTGCTGGTGGCGCTGATCTGTGGTTATGGCCCTGCCTGGGTCGGGCATTTCTTCATTGAAAAGAACCGGCCTGCCACTTTTCGCCACCCGTTATGGTCGCTGATTGCGGATTTCCGCATGTTCTTCTTTTTCATCACCGGGCGGCTCGGCAATGAGCTTCGCCGCCACGGCATCAAATAGGTCCGGTGTGGTTCGTTTTCATATTGGTTCGCGCAACCCCGAAGAAAGAGTTGTTTGATCGCATTTTCCGAGCCGCCAAGTGATTCCACTTGGCTTGAAAATGCTCACCCCTTCACATCCATCGCCTGGCGCAGCCCATCGCTCACCAGATTAAAGCAGATGGAGGTCACGAAGATGCAAATGCCCGGAAGGATCGCGACCCAAGGCTGCACATAGATCGCGGTGCGCAGCGTATTCAGCATCAGCCCCCATTCCGGCTCAGGCGGCTTGGTGCCAAGCCCAAGGAAGGAAAGGCCCGACGCCAAAATCATTGATACGCTGATCAGCGATGTCGCATAGACAAAGATCGGCCCCAGCACATTGCCGAGCACATGCACGCGCACAATGGTGAAGGCATTGGCCCCGGATGCGCGCGCCGCATCCACGAAATCCAGATTGCGCACGCCCGTGGTCACGGTTTCCGCCACGCGGATAATGGGCGGGATGAAGACC
>JAPLOJ010000326.1 GCA_026400795.1 Alphaproteobacteria bacterium | reverse complement strand
ATGCAAAGCCTGCTGGATGGATTGGAACACCACTTCCTGCTTGAGCCCGAGCAGCGTGCCGATTCCGGCTGCGGCGGCGGGGCAAAGATGGGCGATATGGTCCACCTTATGTTCATGCAGGCAAATCGCGCGCACCAGATCAATATGCAGCTCATAACCGGTCGCCAGGCCACGGATCAGATCGCGCCCGGATTTTCCCATGGCCTGCGCCACCGCCAGCACTGGCGGGATATTATCGCCGGGGTGGGAGTAGTCAGCGGCGAGGAAAGTATCGTGCATATCCAATTCGCGCACGGCGGTGCCATTCGCCCAGGCCGCCCATTCCGGGGAAACCGTGGTGGCAGATTTCACGCCAAACACCTGCGCGCCACCCGCCTTCTTCGCATGGCCAAGCGCCATACCGCGAGCGGAGACCACCGGGCGGCGATTAATGGCGGCGATGGCGACCGAGGCATTGTCGATGATCCGGTTGATGATCATCTCCTGCACCGGCTTTTCGACCGCGACCTTGTCCACGGCGACTCCGGCCATTTTCCCGCGACCTTGTCCACGGCGACTCCGGCCATTTTCCAGGCCAGTTGGTCTTCGCGCTTCAATAGCGCCTTGGATGGGTGAACCTTTACGGCGTTGAGTTTCATCTGGGGCTTCTCCCTTTGTTGTTGGCGGCTTGCCTGACTGGATGTTCTTCTGCGCCCATCCCGCGCCATCGTCCAATCCAATTGACGTGACGCGCTGATAGGTTTTCCGTATGGGCGGAATCACATTGGAAGACAGATGGATTTTCGCCTGATCCGCCGCTTGGGGCATTTTCTGGCCGTGGCCGAAGAAGGTCATTTCGCCCGCGCCGCCGCGCGGCTTGGCATTTCGCAGCCGCCGCTGACCGCGCAAATCCAGTTGCTGGAACGCGAACTTGGCGTGAAGCTGCTGGAGCGCAGCGGCAAAGGCGCGCGCCCCACGCGAGAGGGCGAGGCGCTGCTGCCTCTCGCGCGGCGCATCGCCGGCAATGCGGCAGATCTTGAAAGCCTGGCGCGCGAATTGCGCTTGGGCCATCACGCGCCGGTTTCAATCGCCTGCGTCACCTCGGCGCTGTTTGACTATTTGCCCCCCATCGTGCGCGCCATGCAGGCCGCGCGCCCCGAGGCCGCGATTGGCGTGCGGGAGATGGACACGGCCGAGGCTTTGGAAGCGCTCCGCCGTGGCGAAGTTGATCTGGCGCTGCTCCGCGCCGATCGTGATCGCGCGCCGATCAAGCTGAAGCCCTTGGGGGAAGACAGGCTCGCTGCCGCTTTGCCGGAAGGCCATCCGATCCTGGCCGGGCCTGATCCTTTGCCGCTGGCGGCACTCGCGGAAGCGCCCATGCTGATGCTGCCGCGCGCGATCAGCCCGGCCTATTCCGATGCGATGACCGCCGCCTGCCATGCGGCGGGCTTCACGCCGCGCGTGGTGCGCGAAGTGGGATCGGCCATGGCGCAGCTTGGCTTTGTGGCCGCTGGATTGGGTGTGGCGCTGGTTTCGGAAGGCATGGCGCGGCTCAACCCGCCGGGCGTTGCCTTCCGCATCCTCGCTGGCCCCATTCGTGGCGTTGGTGTGGCGCTGGCCTGGAATGCGGAGCGGGAGAATGAGGCGACAAGCCTCGCGCTTGAGGTTGCCGATGCGCAATTCGGGCCATCGGCCCTGGCCCGCGGCGCCCGGCTGCTTTAGGTTGCAAGGCTGTATTTACGCATCCGCAGGAGTATCCGATGCCCGCCACCACCCCTTTTGATCGCGTCATTCGTGGCACGCTGGTGCTGCCCGATCGCATCCTGGCCAATGGCTGGGTCGCGACGCGCGGCGAAGTGATTGCCGGCATTGGTGAAGGGCCATCACCGGTTACCACATCGGTCGAGGATTACGGCGCACGCTATATTATGCCCGGCTTGGTGGATGGGCATATGCATACCTCATCCTCTCGCGGTTGGCCGGGCATTGAGGGTGCGTCGAAATCTGCTGCTGCCGGCGGTGTTACGACTTGCGTTGACATGCCCTATGACGTGCCGCGCCCGGTGACGAATGCGAGTATTTTCAAGGAAAAGGTGGAATATGTGAACCGCCTATCCCATGTGGATATCGCGCTTTACGGCACCATCCTGAAATCGGGCGGCGTAGATGCGATTGCGGGCTTGGCCGAAGCCGGCGCCTGTTCCTTCAAGCTTTCCACTTATGAATATGACCCGGTGCGCTTCCCGCGCATTGACCACCCAACCATGGTCGCGGCCTTTCGCGAAATCGCCAAGACCGGGCTGATGGTGGCTGTCCATAATGAGGATCAGGAAATCGTGGTGCGCCTGACTGACGAAGCCAAGGCCGCCGGAAATACCTCCCCCTTCTGGCATTGCCGCACCCGCCCGCCGCTTTGTGAGACCATGGCGGATCTGGAGATTTTCGAAATCGGGCTTGAGACCGGCGCGCATGTGCATATCGCCCATTCGTCGCTCGCGCGCGGTTTTGAGATTGCCGAGGTGTTTCGCCGCATGGGCGGCAAGGCATCGGGCGAAGCCTGCCTGCAATATCTTTGCATGACAGAAGAAGACATCATCCGGCTTGAGGGCTTCGGCAAATGCAACCCGCCCTTCCGCACGGCGGATGAGGTGGAACGCATGTGGGGCGCCTTTGCCAAGGGGCAGGTTGCTTATGTTTCGACCGATCACGCGCCTTGGCCGCGGGATCGCAAAACCTATACGGGCGATATCTTCACCGTGGGTGCGGGGCTCACGGGCATGCAAAGCTTCGCGCCTGTGATGTTCACGCTATTGAAGCAGCGTGGCCTATCGCCCAGCCTGATGGCGCTTTACTGCGCCGAACGCCCCGCACGCTTCCATGGGCTGGGGCGGATGCCGATTTGCTAGTGATGGAAGAAGGCGATTTCACCTTTGATGCGCGCGACATCCAAGACCAGGAAGATGCGAAATGGTCGCCCTATGATGGCATGAAGGTGAAGGGCCGCGTTGCCGCCACCTGGCTGCGGGGCAAGCAGATTTGGGATGGCAAGCAGGTTTTAGCCAAACCCGGCGCCGGGCGCTTCGTGCCGCGTCAACACAAGGAAACCTATGTCGGGGAATAAGGAAAAGCCGCGCCCGGAAGGGCATTGGATCAAGCGCCAGCCGCGCCCTTCCAAGCCCGCCGCTCCGCCGCCTCGGCGCAAGCCAGGCTTGGTGCAGGCGATGATCGCAGGGTCGGTTGGCATTGTGCTTGGCATGCTGAACGCCGCCGCCACGGGGGCGGGCGGGTTGCCTGATCCCGTGCCGGCGATTGCCGCCGGCATTGGGCTTTGCATTGGCGCCATTGCGACCTGGCGCTTGTTTGGCGGCACGCGGCAGGATTTCCGGGATTTGTTTTTCTGAACCCCGCTTGCCGCCAGGAAACACTCGGCCCAAGGAAGGGCCTTCAATCATGCATGGAGAGAATGTGATGAGTTCCAAGGATTACTATGTGAAGCACCTCGCGGTGGATTTGCCGCTGGCCTCCGCCGACAAGATCGCCGATGTCACGCTGGCGACTGGCCGCGCGGCGGGCATGCTGCCGCTGACCGTGGTGGTGCTGGATGCGGGCGGGCATGTTGTGGTGCAAAAGCGCGAAGATGGCTCAGGCATTCTGCGCGCCGAAATTGCGCGTGGCAAAGCCTATGCCGCGCTTGGCATGGGGGTTGGCAGCCGTATCCTGCGTGACCGCTTGAAGGAACGTATTGCCTTTCAGGCGGCTGTCGCTGCCGCATCTGATGGAAGCTTCGTGCCCGTACCAGGCGGCGTGCTTATCCTGAATGCCGCGGGTGCCGTGATTGGCGCCGTGGGCGTCAGCGGCGATGCCTCTGACCGCGATGAACATGCGGCGTGTGAGGGTATCAAGGCCGCCGGGCTTGCTTCCCACCCCGATGCGGCGGTTGAGAATTGGCGTGACGCGGCGCTTTGAGATTGGTCGCCGCGCTGCGCTAATAGGCGCTGGCGCGGCGCTGATTGCGGGCGGCGTGCGGGCGCAGGAGGTTTATCCCTCCCGCCCGATCCGCATGATCATCCCCTTCCCCGCCGGTGGTCCAACCGATGTCTATGCGCGGCTTTATGCTGAGCGCCTGGGCCGCGAATTGGGCCAACCGGTGGTAACGGAAAATCGTGGCGGCGCGGGCGGTGCGATTGGATCGCTTGAGGTGTCCCGCGCCCGCGCCGATGGCTACACGATCTTGTTCGGCACGGCTTCGACCCATGCGCTTTATCCGCTGGTGACGCGTCAGCCGCAATTTGATGTGGTGCGGGATTTTACGACGATTGCGGAATTGGGTGGTGGGCCGCTCTGCTGGTTGGCGCATCCATCCCGCCCCGCAACTTTACGCGAATTTTTGGCGACAGCACGCGTGGCCAATCCGCCGCTTTCCTATGGTTCTCCGGGCAGTGGCACCATCATGCACCTGGCGACCGAATTGCTGAAGCAGCAGGCGGGTGGGGTTACCATTACCCATGTGCCCTATCGCGGCGCGGCGCCGGCGATGAATGATCTGGTGGGTGGCACGCTGGCGCTCGCGGTCAATACTTTCGGCGGCGGCTTGCCGCTGCATCAAGGTGGGCGCGCGCGCATGTTGGCGGTGGCGACCGCGCGGCGGCTGGAAGCGGCGCCTGATGTGCCAACGGTCGCCGAAGCGCTTGGCCTTGCCGGTTTTGAAGCGGTGCTTTGGCATGCGGTATTCGCGCCCCCTTCCTTGCCCGCACCAATCCTGGAACGGCTTTCGGCCGCGACCAATGCCGCACTCGGCGATCCTGCCTTCCGCGCGAGCCTTACTGCCTCTGGCATCACCGCTTCCGCGCCTGGCACCCCCGCCAGCGCTGCCGCCTTCATCGCCGCCGAGACCGCGCGCTATCGCCCCGTGGTCGAGGCTATTCGTCCGGAGCTTGAACAATGACCCGCGTATTACGCCTTGCCGGCGCCCAAATGGGCGCCAACCAAAAAGCCGATAGCCGGGAAGCGATCCTGGCGCGCATGGTGGCACTTCTGGAACAAGCCGCCGCCGCAGGCGCAAAGATGGTGGTGTTTCCAGAATTGCCGCTGACCACCTTCTTCCCGCGCTGGCTGTTCACCGATCAGGCGGAATTGGACAGCTATTTTGAACGCGAAATGCCCAATCCGCGCGTGCAGCCGCTATTTGATCGCGCGCGCGCGCTCGGCGTTGGCTTTTATCTTGGCTATGCGGAGCTCACACCGCATGGCAAGCGCTACAATACGTCGATCACGGTTGGGCCGGATGGCTGCGTGCTCGGCAAGTATCGCAAAATCCATCTGCCCGGCACGGTGGAACCGCGCGTGGGGGATCGCTTCCAGCAATTGGAAAAGCGCTATTTCGAATATGGCGATCTTGGCTTCCCCGCCTTTCGCGGCCCGGAAGCCTGGGGCCGGCCCGTGCTTGGCATGTTGATCTGCAATGACCGCCGCTGGCCGGAAGCCTGGCGCTGCTATGGCTTGCAGGGGATCGAGTTGATGCTGATTGGCTATAACTCGGCCGCCTATGATCCGATGGGGGGCGATAGCGAAGATCAGTCCTTGCGCACCTTCCATTCGACACTCGCGGTGCAGGGCAATGCCTATATGAATGCGACCTGGGCGATTTCGGTCGCCAAGGCGGGGGTTGAGGATGGCTCTGGCCTTATTGGCGGTTCAGTGATTGTGGACCCGAATGGGCGCGTGGTGGCAGACGCCAAGACGCTGGGTGATGAGATCATCGTCGCCGATGTGGATTTCGATGCCTGCCGCCAGGGGAAGGAGAAGATGTTCAACTTCGCCGCCCATCGCCGCCCGCAATGGTATCGCGCCATGATTGACCAGGTGGGGGCAGTGCCGCCTGCGTAATGCGCGCCCTGCGGATCACGCGCACACTCTTTCGGACCCCAAAATTAGTCACAGCATTGGACCGAGCCAGTGCCAAGAAAGATCGCTTGCCTCGGCCATGCTGGTGCTCCAAGTGGCCTGCTTGCCGCCCCTGCTTAGCGAACGCCCAGGTCCTGCGAGAAGCGCAAGAGGTAGCCATCCGGGTCCTGGACGACCAGTTCTCGTGCACCAAAATGCTCGGTGCCGCGCCTGTACCAAGCATCCTCGATGTCTTGGAACACTGGCCAGCCGGCGGCGGCAAGGCGTTCGCTTACTGACTTAACTTCGGGTACGCGTATCTGGAAGTTTATGCCACGCCCGTAAGGGCGCTCGAGGTGGCCTGTCATCCATCCACCGCCCTTCTCGATCATGATATGCGCATCTCCGAATGCCAGATACGCGAACGGGCGTTCTGGCCGGTCATATTGGATGACAAAGCCAAGCACCTCGACATAGAAATGCATGCTGCGATCAAAATCCGCCACCTCTAGCTCTGGGACGAGAGCGATTGGTTTAGGGGGCGGAATTGATGAGGTCATGGTCAGTGCTTTCGCAAGATATTGGGCGGAAATCAACGATAACAGTGAAATAGGGACAAAAAACAAGAAGTAGAACAGGATGTCTGCAGCTATATATTGAGGGTGATATACTGATTGAGCGAAGGTTGCATTCATGACCCGTTCCCTTGTTTTGGCTGCCGCGCAGCTGGGCCCGATTCAAAAGGCCGAAGGCCGTGATGTTGCCGTCGGGCGCATGATCCGCCTGCTGGAAAAGGCGCATCAGCGCGGCGCGCAGGTGGTGGTGTTTCCGGAATTGGCGCTGACCACCTTCTTCCCGCGCTGGTATGAGGAAGACCTCGTAGGCCGCGATCCATTGAAAACGAAGATAGGCACTGTAAACAACGTCAGCGCGTAGACCCTGTCCCAGGCTACCGGGTTAGACTGAGGACAGACTTGGCCGGTCCAGATATACTCTTGGAGCCTTCGAGGAGGCCTACCACGCGGTCCCGTATTGCCTTGCCACGGGGCGTCAGGAAGTACCGTTTGGCACGGAGTTCCTGGGGGTCCACCTCAGACCATATGAGACCGTGTCCCTCCTGGCGCCCGGTGTCGCTGTCTTCCGTCAACTGCCGACGATACTGGGAGAGGTCGAGGAGGTACCGGGATATCGTGGATTGAGAGAGCCCGGTCTTCCGGGAGTAGTCGATGGAACGCTGTCCCTCGTCCAAGGCCACCATGAGGAAGACGTTGACCATTTCCACGGTGACGCTGCGGTGGATAGCCTGGAACTCCGCGAGAGCCCGGGACATACGGTACAGCGAGGTTTCCATGGGTGTCGTTGGCACGTGGCTGAAGAAGAAAAACATGGCGTCTGTCCCTTTCCTAGGTGATCTTGACAACCGTGTTTTAACCACAGAACGGTTCGATTGAACAAGGGAACAGTTGGGGAACATCGGAAAAAAGACCCCCAACTCCGAAGAGTCAGGGGTAATAGTTGTTCTATCGGGCGACGCCTCGAACTTTCTCGAATGTGCGAAGACTTGCACCCCCGAGGAGGACTCCGGTGAGGCCAATGATCTCCGCGAGACCTAGTTCTGGACGTTCCACCAGGGAACCGGCGTTCACCGAGGCCCAAACCCAGAGGGCGCTGCCAATGAGTATTTGAACACCGTAGTACAGTGCCAAACAGACACCGCAGACCCAACCGATGAAAGGTCTCCAACCGGCAACAAAGATGCTACTGTGTGCCGCTTCGATCTTGTTGACCTCGATCTGGGCCAGGGATTCTTGGTTTGCCGCCTGGAGTAACTCGGCTTCCATTTTCACACGGACTCGCTCGGCCTCGGCACTATCTGGAATGATTCGGTCCAGGATTTCACCGAGAACCGGGAGGAGCCCTGTGATCAGGGCTACAGGGATGGGCATGGGTTATCCTCTGCCAAATGCGACGGACCACACGGATACGCCCAGGGATGCCAACGCGGTCAGGAAGGCCCACGCGGCGCTGAAGTGTCGGTGTGTCGTGGACTTCTCGGTCTTCATGGAGGCGACATCGAGTTCCAAGGCCTGGAGACGCCTGGACACCTCTGACAGTGTCTCCTCGGTCTTGGCTTTACCTTGAAGGAGAAGGTCAACCTTTGTGTCCAGGCGACCTAGGTTGATCAGGACGTCAACGTATCGACCTGTGGGGTGAAGGGTTTCTTCGGTCATCGTCTTAGTAGTCCGTGGACCCGGCAGTTGGTGCCTGGACAACCATGGAACCACCGTAGCCGCTGAGTTCGCGGTCCTGGTATTCGCTGATGGCCTCTAACAGCAGGCGATCAAAGGTCCCCGACCACTCGGCGGTTCTATCGTGAGCAAAGAACATCCCAGCCTCGGCCAGGGTGGCGTAGAGGACCAGGGGGTTCATTTCCTTCAGGAGGTCGTTGGTCTCGGTGAGCAGCGGAGGCCTGCCGAAGTTTCTCCAGTAGAGAACGGTAACCTGGGTACCTAGGGGTAGTGCTTGGTTGAATAGGATGCCCTTACCTCTACGGGTGTAGCCCAGGTAGGCGTTCTGCATCCCCAGGCGATCCGGGTAGACCTCCACGGGAACATTGTCGACGGAGACCTCGATGATCTTCTTACCGGCATCCAGGGGTAATGGTATCGCAGATTCCCCGTTGTTCTCGGCCACTGTGTAAAAGTGGATGGCCTCTCTTACATTGTGGTCCAGAACACGGTTGATGCGGAGGAACGCCTTGTCGACAAATGAGTCAGCCCGAGAATCGGTGCAGTCACGGCGATTGAGGTGTTCCTTGAGTTCGGTGCGAAACGTGGCGTAGTCCATGGGGTCTCGTAGTCTCCCGGTTGTTGGTTACTTCACCAGGAACTTCTCAAGACCCTCTCGACGACAGCGCGCTTCGATGGCTTTCAGGGGTTCACGGTAGATGTCGAAGCCTTCCCGGAGCCACTTCTCAACGAAGATCACAGGGATCGAGGCAGCCAGGGAATACTCGGCGCCCGGCCTCTTGTTGTCTTCGGTATCCCTTAGTCGCTGGAGAAATGAATCTGGGATGTCTTGGTGTGTGGTGATACCCGCGTACAGGGATGCACCGTTCTCCACTGGGTCAATGCGCCCAGCAATGTCTATGAAGTTGGCGCTGAACATTACGGAGCCGAGTAGCCTTGGAGGTTCGCGTACACCTGGGCGCCTGTGGTGACACACTGCACGTTGAGGATCGTGTTCGCTGTACCACGCAGAGGTACGATGAACTCGAAGTCAAACGTGGAGGCATTGCTGGCCGGGAGAAAGCCACGCCACAGGGGAGTCACGTTGTCCAGGATCAGGAACTCGGTTGCCACGGCGTTGGCATTGGTCAGTTGGATGGCCTGGACGTAGTTTCGTAGCCCGGCACCAGCGGCGGCGCGGACTTGAAGGGCGGTGTTGTTTACAATGCCCCCAGCGGCAGAAACGTAGAACCAAGGAACTTCTGGCAAGGCTTGGCGGAATACGGGGGTGTGAAGACCACCAACGTCGTCACTGCGGAAGATAGGCTTGGGGCCACGCAGAGATTCAAAGATTGCCGGAAGGAAGAAATTGTTAGCCATTGTGGGCTGGTCTCTCTATCAATCAATCGTTGTTCGATGAAAAAATGGGGGACCAGGATTTCTCCTAGTCCCCCGGTATCACCGATTAGGTGAGGTTGTTGATGAACGAGGACGCCTTGAAGTTACGATGCTTCAAGGAGTATTCGCCAGCAAGCAGTACAGCGGTGTTGTCACCCGTCTTACCCAGGGTTTCCTGGAACCACGGACGCAGCACAACCTTACGCCACTGATCCGGGTCGTAGACGATGCAGTGGCCGGTTTTAATGAAGCGGTTCAGAACGACACGCTGCTCACCAAACGGGCTGCGGTACACTTCAACGGTATTGACGATCTTGGTACCATCACCCACGTCACGGCGGCGCTCGGCGCCCGAGGCACGGTAGGCAAAGTTGGCAATGACCAAAGAGTCAGCCGGTTTGCACATGATGATCGACGCCTCAGAGCCCGCATTGTACAGGTTCTGGTTCGCCGTGAGGATCATGTTTTCCGTGAGAGCCGTGGCAGAGGCGTTGTTCACTCGGACGCTGGCATCAATCTGCGAAGACACGGAGGCCAAGAGACGCGCAGTCGAGGCGTTACCGGCAGTCGCGGTCTGAGCAAGGCCCACATAGGCATGTTCCAGGTCGCGCTTGAGTTCCGCAGAACGCTTGGCCTTCTTCGTGGTTACCTTGTGAAAAATCCAGCCACCAATTGCTGTTGATAGACCCATCTGACGGGCCTTGAGAACAATGATGCGGACTTTGCCCTCAGTGTTCCATTGGTTGTCTGCGATTTCCACAAGGCGATGCTGCGCTACATTGAGGACCAGGGGTTCCACGGTACCCCTTTTGGTCCTGATCTTCAGGCACTTCCCGGAGTAGTATGAGAAGTCATCCTTGAGACGGCGCAGCACAGCCTTCATGGCTTCTGCGCTCGCCATGTTTACTCCTCGGTGTCCTGGTTGGCCTCGTCAGCCAATTCTTCCAGGAATGATTCAACGGACACCTTGAGGTCCTTCTTCTCAGCGGGCTTGGACAACGTAAAGTCCATGACCAACTTGGCAGCCTGGAGACGGCTACTCACCGGAACATCTTCGGTTCTGACCACGCCAATAGCGTAGGCCAGGGCCTCGTTCCCTGTTTGCTCTTTGTCCACAAGTCCTCTCTTTACCATAACGGAGACAATGCGCTTGCCTTCCTCGAAGGCCTTCCGGTCACACAGGTCCTGTAGATGCCTGTGACCCCCATATCCACGCCGGGTGCCCTTGTAGGACGACGCCCGCCCCCCGGCAGCCCTGGCAGCCCTTACAGCCTCGGAGATTGGCTTCTTCGGGGGGTCCAGGTGGTGGTGGTTCAGCGGGGGTGCTTGGCTGCCCAGGCTGCCCATGACTTGGGCTCCTTGACGTGCTTGGACCGCACGTTGACCTTGTTCAGCCGGTTCGGGCTGGTCTCAAGGTCGTTGGCATAGGATAACCGGGAAAACAATGATATCAATGTGTTCCCCTTTATAGTCGGCACTAATTG
This sequence comes from Alphaproteobacteria bacterium, assembly GCA_026400795.1. GTDB lineage: Bacteria > Pseudomonadota > Alphaproteobacteria > Acetobacterales > Acetobacteraceae > Neoroseomonas. The sequence continues at coordinate 1,804 of JAPLOJ010000326.1, read as the reverse complement.
TTCCTGGTACCAAGAACTGATACCAGGAACTACTTGGTTTTACTTGTCTTTCAGGTGAGTCATTGTCCCGAACTTATCGAAGGTGTAACCAAGACTTTCCATGCGGGTGCGGTGTTTTTTGATCTCCTCCCGCTGCATCTTGGTAACACTGTCGACGTGGTTCACATACTGGGTGAACTCTGCGGATTGCTTGGACTCCTCAGTCAAGGGTCCCTGCCCGTTTTCTTTCGACATAGGCTTTCGCTCCGTCTACAGGGGTTAGCATGGACACTCCACGGATACCCATAGCATCGTAGAGGCGCTTTTCAAAGAACCAAAGGATAGCTTGGGCATCGGCCACCGAGGAGCCAAGGTTCTGAGCCACAGCGTTGGTGACACGGTCTCCCAGCGATGCCTCCCCTGATCCGGGGCTTTCCCTAATCCCGGAGTCAGATACCTGACCGGGACCGTCACTGAGAGAACCCATCTTCCTGAACATGTTCCGGTAGAACCACATGTCCTTGGTCGCATACTCCTCGAAGCCACCCTTGTTCAGGGCGTATGGGCCAAACTTCTGTCCAAAGATGAAGGCTCCGGGATACTCGTGTTTCATGTTCATACCGGCAGGCAGACCATTACCCTGGAAGAGCCCTGTCGACTTCTTCAGGTCAGCAATTTCTTTCCCAGTGTGCTTGGTGAAACAGAAATCCACGAAACCATCGAGACCCATACGGTCAACCAGTCGACCCACCATATCCATGATCTGCGGAGTGGCATTGCGTCCCCAATCCTTTCCGCCTGGGCGTTTGATTGGAACCTTGCCAGTATCCAGGAAAATCTGGAGGGCATGGAAGGAGTTGATACCCTCCTGCTTCGGGTCGGCCCCTCCCGACATTGGAGTTGCCAGGAGGAAAGAGAACCGCTGTAGGTCGACGTTGTCCTTGAGTTGTGGGATTTCCTGAGAAGCAATGTCAATGGCTGTTGTGGTAGCCAGGGAGTACCAACCTTTACCCGGCATCACGGCAACGCGGCACCAGGGGATCGTGCTTGGAGAAACGGATGTTGTTGAAGATGTAGCGTCCCAGGGGCTTATGGGCGCCCTCGGTGGTATCCATGACCTTGCTGATGGTGCCACTGGGTTTGATCGTGGTGACGGCCTTGGATCGAGGAAGACCAAGTTCATCGGCCATCGAGTGGGCACCGGTTCGAGCAGCATCACGGAGTTTCGTCAGTCCAGCATGGTTCCGAGCCAGACCTTCCCAGCGAGCAATGCCGGTCAGTGAAACCCCTGTCAGCCTCAGGAACTGATTCAACTCGTGCCAGGACCGCTGTAGGACCCCGTCATCGAGGTCTACACATGTCTGACGATAGTTGGCACGGGCGACCAAGCGGACCGCCTTGTACAGTGCTGCCCGGGGCAGGCCGTTGAACTTGGCAAGCCGCCAATCTTCGCCCCGGTGCTGCGTGCCGGCATCGGCTTTCTGGATGGCATGCTGAGCCTTCTGCCGGAAGCGGGTGTCGCGCATATCGGCGTCTATCGCGACCACAAAACACTAGAAGCGCATGAATACTACTTCAAGGCGCCGGAGGATTTGGCCGAGCGCCTGGTGATCCTACTCGATCCCATGCTTGCAACCGGCAATTCAGCCGTCGCCGCACTGGATAGGTTGAGGGCGCGCGGTGCGACACGCATCCGCTTCATCTGCCTGCTCGCCGCGCCCGAGGGTATTCGCCATGTGCGGCAAGCCCATCCCGATGTGCCGATGTGGACCGCGGCGATTGACGAAAAGCTTGATCAGAACGGCTATATTCGCCCCGGGCTTGG
>JAPLOJ010000216.1 GCA_026400795.1 Alphaproteobacteria bacterium | reverse complement strand
CCGGCTTTCCCATGCGCGGCGATTTGCCGAAGCGTGAACCCGATACGCTGGCGCGCTGGGAGCGCCTGAAGCTGTGGGAAAGGCTCCGCGCGCAATCCAAGGGGCGGGAGGCATTCGTACTCCATGACGGCCCGCCCTATGCCAATGGCAATCTGCATATCGGCCATGCGCTCAATAAAATTCTGAAGGATGTGATCAACCGCGCCGCGCAAATGGCGGGGTATGACGCGAATTACGTCCCCGGCTGGGATTGCCACGGCCTGCCGATTGAATGGAAGGTTGAAGAAGAATACCGCAAAAAGGGCCGCGATAAGGATGCGGTGCCCGTTTTGGATTTCCGCGCCGAATGCCGCGCCTATGCCGAACATTGGCTTCAAGTGCAGCGCGAAGAATTCATCCGCCTTGGTGTCGCGGGTGATTGGGCGGATCGTTATGCGACGATGGATTTCGCCTCGGAAGCCGCGATTGCGGGGGAGATCGGCAAGTTTCTGATGAATGGGTCGCTCTATCGCGGGCTGCGCCCCGTGATGTGGAGCCCGGTTGAGAAAACCGCGCTGGCGGAAGCTGAGATTGAATATCACGATCATGTCAGCCCGACGCTCTGGGCGCGCTTCCCGATCGTGAGCGGCCCGCAGGCCGGCGCCTCCGTCGTAATCTGGACGACGACGCCCTGGACCATCCCGGGCAACCGTGCCGTCGCCTATGGGCCCGACATGGAGTATCGCCTCTACGAAATGCCGAATGGCCAGCCTGTCGACGCCGTATTGACTGAAATCGAGTCAGGCAAGCACCTCATCGAGGGTCCACCCAATCGGTGGCACATGAAGCCCGGTGAGCGCTTTATCGTAGCGGGTGACATCAATACGTTGACGCGACTTCGCGACGACTTTGGCCTCGACCTCATGAGCGAGGCGCACCAACCACTTGCACTGTTCAAGGGCGCGGAGCTGGCGGGCGCCATCGCGGCGCATCCGCTGCGCGGGCATGGCTATGAATTCGATGTGCCTTTGCTGCCCGGTGATTTCGTCACCACCGAAGCCGGCACGGGGTTCGTGCATATCGCGCCTGGCCATGGTGAGGATGACTTCAATCTGGGCCGCGCACACAACCTGCCGATCCCGGAAACCGTGAACGACGACGGCACCTTCACCCATCACGCGCCGGGGTTTGAGGGCTTGCATGTCTTCAAGGCGCATACAGCCGTTTATGCGGCGATGGAGGCAGCGGGGACGCTGGCCGCAACGGGAAAGCTCACCCATAGCTATCCGCATAGCTGGCGGTCCAAGAAGCCAGTGATTTTTCGCGCGACGCCGCAATGGTTCATCGCCATGGATGATGCCAATGCGATCCGCGCCAAATCTCTGGACGCGATTGCCAAGACGCATTTCGTGCCGGAGGCGGGGCGCAATCGCATCGGTTCCATGGTGGCAGCGCGGCCCGATTGGTGCATCAGCCGCCAACGCGCCTGGGGCGTGCCGATCCCGGTATTTGTGAGCAAGCAGTCGGGCGAGCCGCTGCGTGATCCGGCGATCATCGAACGCGTGATGGAAGCCTTCCGCGCTGAGGGTGCAGATGCCTGGTATAAGCCAGGTGCGGCGGCGCGCTTCCTCGGCCCAGACCGTGATCCGGAAGCCTATGAACAGGTCATGGATATTGTGGATGTCTGGTTTGAATCGGGCTCCACCCATGCCTTTGTGCTGCCGCCGCGTGGCCTGCCCTTCCCGGCTGATCTTTATCTGGAAGGGTCGGACCAGCATCGCGGCTGGTTCCATTCATCGCTGCTGGAATCCGTGGGTACCAATGGTGTCGCGCCCTTCAAGGCCGTGCTGACGCATGGTTTTGTGCTGGATGAGCAGGGGCGGAAAATGTCCAAATCCATGGGCAATGTCACCGCGCCGCAGGATGTGATGAAGCAATATGGCGCGGATATTCTGCGCCTTTGGGTGATGAATTCCGACACGGCGCTTGATTTGCGCATCGGCCCCGAAATCCTGAAGCAACAGGCAGAATTGTATCGGCGGATCAGGAATACGCTGCGCTGGCTGCTCGGCAATCTGGATGGTTTCACGGAAGATGAGATCGTTCCTTATGGCGAATTGCCGGAATTGGAGCGTTGGTTGCTGCATCGCCTGACGGAATTGGATGCGAAGATCAGGCGCGCGGTGGAAACCCATGATTGGACAGGGGTTTATCCGGAAATCCATCAATTCTGCGCGACTGATCTTTCAGCGTTTTATTTCGATATCCGGAAGGATGCGCTTTATTGCGATGCCGCGGATGCGTTGCGCAGGCGTGCCGCGCGCACGGTGCTTGATGTGCTGCATCGCTGCCTTTGTGCCTGGTTCGCGCCGGTATTGGTGTTCACCGCAGAGGAAGCCTGGCTGGCGCGTTTCCCGGATCAGGGGGGGAGTGTGCATTTGCTCGATTTCCCCTTTGTGCCGGAGGGCTGGAAGGATCCGGCGCTGGCCGCGAAATGGTCGCGGTTGCGCGATTTGCGGCGTGCCGTGACGGGGGCGCTTGAACGTGCGCGTGTTGCGCAGGAGATTGGTTCATCCTTGCAGGCCGCCCCTGTGTTGCATGTGGCGGCTGAGGACGCCGCGCTATTGTTGCCTGAGTTATGGGCCGAGCTTTGTATTACTTCGGGCTTTGGGCTTTCCTCGGATTTGGCGCCTGAGGGTGCTTTTGTGGCCGATGGTGTTGCCGATGCTGCGGCGGTTTTCCGCCCCGCCCCCGGTGTGAAGTGTGACCGCTGCTGGCGTGTGTTGCCCGAAGTCGGCGAATGCAGTGCCCACCCCACGCTTTGCCGCCGCTGCGATGCGGTGGTCGAGGCGCTTTAATGTCGGCGGGGTCCGGGGAGACACTGTCTCCCCGGCGGGGGTCTGGGGGCAGCGCCCCCGGCCTGTTCCGCCTAGGTTTGATATTTGCGGGGTTTATCTTCGTTTTTGACCAACTGACAAAGTGGTTTGTGTTGGATGTGTTGTCGTTGCCCGAGGTCCAGAACATCCCCCTGTTTTCGGCGGGCCCTTTCGGCCTGGACCTGACCATGGTCTGGAATCGCGGTGTGACCTTTGGCCTTTTTTCCGGCGATGGCCCTTGGAATCAGTTGGTTTTGGCCGGGCTGGCGGTCGCGATTGCGGTGTTTTTGCTCCGTTGGCTGGCGCGGGCCGAGGGGCGGATGGTGGCGCTGGCGCTGTGTGCCGTGATTGGCGGCGCTTTTGGTAATGTGTTGGATCGCTTGCGTTTTGGGGCGGTGGTGGATTTCGTGGATGCCCATGCTTGGGGTTGGCATTGGTATGTGTTCAATGTGGCGGATGCCGCGATTGTTTGCGGGGTTGGGGTGTTGTTGTTGGATGCCTTGTTGCCGCCTCGCCGAACGCCTAAAGATAGCGCATGATTCTGCGTCCCCAGACCCTGATTCCTGCTTTTGCCTTGCTGCTGCTTGTCGGCTGTGGGGAGAATACGGCGCGTTCGCTTGGCTTCATTCGGGATGCGCCGGATGAATTCCGCGTGACGACCAGGGCGCCGCTATCCATGCCGCCGGATATGGCGGGTGGCTTGCCGTCACCGCGCCCCGGTGCTGTCCGCCCGATGGAGCGGAGCGCGCGTGATGAGGCGGAGGCGGTGTTGGTGCCTTCGCTCGCGCTGCGTGACCCGCGCCAGCAGCCGCGGGCTGCCGGAGGTAGTGTGGGTGAGATGGCGCTTTTGCAGTCGGCGGGGCCGACGGCTTCGCGCGATATTCGCCGTCAGGTTGATGAGGAAAGCCAAAGGCTCGATAGGCCGCCGCGCGATGTGGCGGATCGTTTGATTTTCTGGCGTGATCCTCCGCCGGCGGGCATTGCCGTTGACCCTGCGCGCGAGCGGGAGCGGATTCGTGAAAATGCCGCGCTTGGGATTGAGGGCACGGCTGGGGATACGCCCATCCAGCAGCCGCGGGCGCAGAACATTTGGCAGAGGCTTGGGTTCTGATTCTATCCCGGCCTGGATTACGGCCTAGCTGATACCATCTCTGGGGGCATGATGCGCTTGACCCGTCGCCAAACCCTTGCCTCTGCTGCTGCGCTATGCGCGGCGAGCCCCGCTATTGCTCAGAATGCCGCGCCGCCAGCGCCGCAGCGGCCGTTGTTCGGTGCGCAGCATTGGCGGCTGGGTAATGGGTTGGAGGTTGCCTTCATTCCCTTCAGCCGGGCGCCGGTGGTGACGCAGTATTTGTTCTTTGCCGCGGGCGGGGCGGAAGACCCGGCGGGGCGTTCGGGTGTGGCGCATTTTCTTGAACACATGATGTTCAAGGGCAGCCCGAAAATTGGGATGGGCGATTTTTCTCGGCTGGTGGCGCGTGAGGGGGGTAATGACAATGCCTTCACGTCGCGTGATGTGACCGCCTATCACCAGGCGGTGGAGGCTTCGCGCCTTGGCATGATCCTGGAGATGGAGGCGGACCGCATGGCGGCCGCGCTGATCCCGCAGGAATTCTTGGAAAGTGAGCGCGGTGTGGTGCTGGAAGAACGTCAGCAAAGGACGGATTCCAACCCGAGGGCAAGGTTCAGGGAGGCGTTTACGGCAGCCCTTTGGGGCCGGCAGCATTGGGCGGGCAGGCCCATTATTGGCTGGGAGGATGAGATCCGCGCCATCTCCCGCGATGATCTGGCAGGGTTCCATGCACGGTTTTATGCGCCGGCCAATGCGACCTTGGTAATCAGCGGCGCGGTGCCGGAAGATGAAGTTCGGCGGCTGGTGGATAAGCATTACGGGGGCATTCCTGCGCGGGACGCAGCGCGGCGGGATCGCGCGCCGGCACCAAGCCAGGCGGCGGAACCCAGGCTGATCCGGCGTGATCCGATGACGCGGGATGCGCTGTTCCTGAAGGCCTGGATGGCGCCTTCGTTGACCGCCGGTGAGCGTGCGCATGCGCTGCCGCTTGAAGTGCTTTCGCATCTGCTTGGCGGCGGGCAAGGAAGCCGGCTGCATAAGGCGCTGGTGGAAACCGGCCTCGCGGTATCAGCCGGCACGGGGTATGATGGGGATGCGGCGGGGATGACGGAGTTTTATCTATCGGCCATGCCGCGCCCGGGGGTTACGCCCGAAAGGCTGGAAGAAGCCGCGAATGGCGTGATTGAAACCCTAATCCAGCAGGGTCCCACGGAAGCGGAAGTCGCGCGGTCTATCCGCCAGCTTACGGCCGGGGCAATGCTGGCGCTGGATGGGTTTGGCGCCGGGCCGCGCATGGTGGGGGGGACGCTTGCGATCGGCTTGCCCTTGGATGCGGTGGAGTTTTGGCCGGCGCGGATCAGCGCGGTGACGCGCGCCCAAGTGGAAGCAGCGGCGCGGGCGGTATTGCCCAGTGCCCCCAATTGCACCGCCTGGTTACTGCCCGCCGCATGAGTACGACCTTTCGCCTGCCCATCCAGCGGGTCACCAGCAATGGGCTAACCGCCTGGCTGGTTGAGGATCATTCCGTGCCCGTGGTCTCGCTTTCCTGGTCCTGGCCGGGTGGGGCGGCGTTTGACGCCCCGGGGCGAGAGGGGACAGCAGGCCTCGCACTCGCGCTGCTGACGGAAGGGGCCGGGGATATGCCGGCGGCCGCTTTTACTGATGCGCTGCGCGATGCAGGGATTGGGCTTTCCTTCGGCGCGGGGCGGGATGATGCGGATGGCGGGTTTCGCTGCCTGATTGATGCTCTGCCAGACGCTGAACGCTTGGCGCGGCTGGCGATGACAGCACCAAGGCTGGATCAGGCCGCGATTGAACGGCTGCGCGCGCGGGCCATTGCCGGCGCTCGGCAGGCGCTGGAGACACCGCGCGGCCAGGCCGGGCGCGCCTTTTGGGCGGCGGCCTATCCGACGCATACGGCAGGGCGGCCTTCGGGCGGTACGGCGGAGAGCCTGGCCGCCATCAGCGCCGATGATCTGCGCGGCCTGCTTGGCCAGCAATTGCGGCGGGACGGGCTGACCATTGCCGCCGCTGGCGCCATCAAGCCAGAAGCACTGGCCGCGCTGATGGATCGGCTTTTCGCGGGGCTGCCCGCAGGCGCGCCCGCAACGCCAGCAACGCTGCCGGCCTTTACCAGCTTTGGTCAGCGCGTGATCGGCATGGATAGCCCACAATCCCAGGCGATCTTTGGGCATGAGGGGATTGGCGCGCGCGATCCGCAAATCGAAACGGCGCAGGTTGTGCTGCGGGTGTTAGGCGGCGGCGGGTTTTCATCGCGGCTCACGGAATCCGTGCGCGTGAAGCGCGGGCTGACCTATGGGATCGGGGTTGGGCTCGATACCGGTTTTGGTGGCGGCGTGCTTGTCGGCAGTGTCGCGAGCGATAATGGCAAGATTGCCGAGGCGCTTAGCGTGACGCGCGATGAATGGGCGCGCATGGCGGCTGATGGGCCGACTGATGCTGAAATGGCGGAAGCGATTGCGTTCCTGACCGGGTCGCTCGCGCTGCAATTCACCGATAGCCGACGCATCGCCAATACGCTGATCGCCATGCAGCGCAATGGGCGGCCGATTGATTGGCTAGATGGAAGATCGGATAGGCTGCGGGCCATTACCCGCGATGATGCGGCGCGCATGGCGCGGCGGCTGCTGAAGCCTGAGGCGCTTTCGGTGACGGTGGCGGGTAGGCCGGTAGGGCTTTAGGCGCTGCCTTGGTGACGTTTCCGCAAGGTTTTCGCCACCTTATTCACGGATTGTAATAGCTGCCCGTTTTTGGCGCATAAGCCCTGGTCATTGCGCTTAATGTGCTGCCCATTTAGGCCGTAAGCACGGTTTTTGCACCAAGAATGGGCCAGAAACTCTGGCACGCAATTCGCTTTTGTCCAGCATCGGCAAGAAGCTCTGCGCAAGGGGCGCGGCGGGTCCTGCCCAAGTCTGGAGATCAGCGATGACAGATATCCTCAGCCACCGCCTTACGCGTCGCGCAGCCCTGCTGGGCATGGGCGCAGCCCTTGCAACCCCAGCGATCCATGGCGCTTCCGCGCAGGGCGCGCCGATCAAGGTCGGCGTGCTGCACTCCCTTTCCGGCACCATGGCCATCAGCGAAACCGCACTGCGCGATACCGTGCTGATGATGGTGGAAGGCATCAATAGCCGCGGCGGCTTGCTCGGGCGCCGTGTGGAAGCCGTGGTGGTGGACCCCGCTTCTAATTGGCCACTTTTTGCTGAAAAGGCGCGCGAATTGCTGCAAGTGGCGAAGGCGGATGTGACCTTCGGCTGCTGGACCTCGGTCAGCCGCAAATCAGTATTGCCCGTGTTTGAAGAATTGAACGGCTTGCTGTT
>JAPLOJ010000409.1 GCA_026400795.1 Alphaproteobacteria bacterium | reverse complement strand
TACCTCCCTCACTTTCGGGCTGGGGGGTTTTGCCATTGCAGGGCTGGTGCTGGTGCTGGAACCCGACCTTCTGACTTTTCTGGGGCCGGGCGCGCCGCGCTGGATCTTGCCGTTGCTTGGGTTTTTCTGCTGGGCCATTGTGATCACCTATGTGGTGCTGGCGCGCTTCGTGCCGCATATCCGCCTTTTCGGGCATCAGATTGATCTACCCGGCTTTCGCATCGCGCTTGCCCAAGTGGCGCTGGCCACAGCCGATGTCGCAGTCACCGCCATGATTTTCTACGCCCTGCTGCCGCCGGCGGAAGGGCTCGGCTTCCTGCATTTTCTGGGTATTTACATCGCTGCCTATATGGCGGGGCTGGCGGCCAATGTGCCGGGCGGCATTGGCGTTTTTGATGGCGCCATTCTGTTTGCGCTGGCGGGCTTCATGCCCACCCCCGTGGTGGTTGGCGCGCTGCTGCTATTCCGTCTGTTCTATTACATCATCCCGCTCTTCCTGGCCGGTGCGCTGTTCGCGGGCTTCGAGGTCAGCCAACGACGCAAACTGGTGGGGCGGTTGGCGCCGGATCGCGGCATTGCGGTTTCCTTTGAAGTGCCGGCGCTGGCGGGCCTTACTGGCCTTGCCGCTTTGGTGCTGATCTTCATCGGCGCTTTGCCGCCCAAGCCAAGCCTGCTCGGCCCCGTGCCGGATTTCCTGGAAGACGCCGCAAGCCATTTCGCTGCCTCCGTCGTGGGCTCCCTGTTGCTTGCCGCTGCTTATGGGCTAGTGCGGCGGCTGACTATTGCTTGGTGGGGCTCACTTTTTCTGCTGCTGAATGGCGCGCTGATCCTGGTGCTGCGTGGGGAACCGGTGTGGCTGATCGCAGCCTTTCTGCTGGTGCCGCTGTTGCTGACCACGGCGCGTGGCGCGTTTTATCGCCATGCGCGACTGATCGGGGAGGCTGTTTCGGCCGATGGAGTTGGCGCGCTTGCCGCCGGGGCGATTTGCGGGCTGACGCTTGCGACGGTGGCCTATCAGAGCAACCTCGCCGACCGATCCTGGTGGGGGGTGGTACTGGCGGCGGATGCACCAGATTCGCTCCGTTTTACGGTGGCGCTGGCCGGGGTGTTGCTGCTGGTCGCGGCATTTCGGCTGCTGCTGCCTGCCCGACCACCTATGCTGGCCTATACGGAAGCGGCACGGGAAAGACTTCTGGCCATGGGCGCCATGGCGCCAGCGCTTACGGCCGCCGATGGCGCGGTGTTCGGCGAAGCGGGTCGCGCGGGCTTCGCTTTTCTCAAACGGGATGGGGTTTGGCTGGCGCTGGGCGATCCGGCGGGCGAGGCGCGTGACAGGGTTTCCGCCATTTGGCGCTTCCGCGACCTGTGCGAAGCCGCCCAGGTTGACCCGGCCTTCTGGCGTGTTGGGCCTGAATTATTGCGCATTTACAGTGATATCGGCCTGACCGCGCTGCCGCTTGACCCGGACGGCGCCGCGCCGCGCTATCTGGTTTGCCGGGCCGAGCGTGATTTGGAAAGCCTGCGCCCCCTGCTGCCCCATGGCGGAGAGGGCTTTGACGCCCGCTGAACCCCTTGCCAGCCTGGGCTTGCCGCGCCATTGCAGGCGCGCTTCGAAGCGAAGGAGAACACCATGCGCATCGCCATGATCGGGGCCGGCTATGTCGGCTTGGTATCCGGCGCCTGCTTCGCCGAATTCGGCGTGGATGTGACGGTGATGGATGTTGATCCCGCCAAGATCACCGCGCTGCATGAAGGGCGCATGCCGATCTATGAACCGGGCCTTGATAAGCTGGTTGCCGAAAATGTCGCTGCCGGGCGGCTTGGTTTCACCACGGATTTGAAGACCGCCATCGCCGGGGCGGATGCGGTGTTCCTCGCGGTCGGTACGCCAACGCGGCGCGGCGATGGGCATGCTGATCTTTCCTATGTTTATGCCGCGGCAGAGGAAGTGGCGCGCGCCGCCACCGGCCCGCTTGTTTTGGTGACAAAATCCACCGTGCCGGTCGGCACCGGGCGGGAAGTGCGCGCCATTGTGCAGCGCGTGCGACCAGAACTTGCCATCAGCGTTGCCTCCAACCCTGAATTCCTGCGTGAAGGCAGCGCGATTGGTGACTTCATGCGCCCGGACCGCGTGGTCATTGGGGTTGAGGATGATCAAGGGCTCGCCGTGCTGAAGCGGCTTTATCGCCCGCTCTATCTGATTGAAACGCCCGTGTTGGCCACCAGCCTTGAAACCGCGGAGCTGATCAAATACGCCGCCAATGCCTTCCTGGCGACCAAGATCACCTTCATCAATGAAATCGCCGACCTTTGTGAGAAAGTCGGCGCCGATGTGCATGATGTGGCGCGCGGCATGGGCCTTGATGGACGGATTGGGCGCAAATTCCTCCATCCCGGCCCGGGCTATGGCGGTTCCTGCTTCCCCAAGGACACATTGGCCCTGGCCCATACCGCGCAGGATGCCGGCGCGCCCTTGCGGCTGGTGGAGGCTACCATTGCGGTGAATGAGGCGCGCAAGCCGCAAATGGCCGATCGCATCCTGGCCGCCCTTGGCCCGAACCCTGCGGGCAAGGTCGTGGCGGTGCTGGGGCTAACCTTCAAGCCCGAAACCGATGACATGCGCGATGCGCCATCCCTTGCCATCCTGCCCAAGCTGGCGGCTGCGGGCGTGGTGCTCCGCGCCTTTGACCCGCAATCTGGCCATGCGCGCCAGGTGCTGCCGCAGGCCGTGCATTATGCCGAAAGCCCGCTGGATGCGGCGGCGGGGGCAGATGCGCTGGTGGTGCTGACGGAATGGAATGAATTCCGAGCACTCGCGCCGGATCGCCTGAAATCTGCCATGAAGGGCAGTATTGTGCTGGACCTTCGCAATATATGGGAGCCTGCGGCGATGCGTGCTGCCGGCTTCACCTATTCATCCATTGGCCGACCCTGAGAGATTTCATCATGACCGGATTCAATCATCGCTTCGACCCAACCGTGCTCCGCGAATATGATATTCGCGGCATTGTCGGCAAAACCCTGAACCCGGAAGATGCCTTCGCGATTGGGCGCTGCTTTGGCAGCGTGGTTAGCCGCACTGGTGGCAAGCGTGTGGCCGTTGGCTATGATGGCCGCCTGCATTCGCCCGATATGGAAGCGCAGCTTGTCGCAGGCTTGCGCGCTTGCGGCTTGGAAGTGGTGCGCATTGGGCTTTGCGCGACACCCATGCTCTATTTCGCTGCCTATGCGCTGGAAGCCGATGGCGCGGCGATGGTGACCGGCAGCCATAACCCGCCCGATTACAATGGCTTCAAGATGATGATCGGCAAGAAGCCTTTCTATGGCGCGCAGATTCAGGAAATTGGCCGCATGGCGAAGGCGGGCGATGTAGTGCCGGAAGCCGTGGGCAGCGACCGCGCCGTTGATATCGCAACGCGCTATGCGGACCGCGTCTTGCAGGATTGGGATGGCGGGGATCGTGCGCTGAAAGTCGTGTGGGACCCGGGCAATGGCTCGGCCGGGCCGATAGCCAAGGCGCTGGCCGCGCGGCTGCCGGGGCATCACATGTTGATCAATGCGGATGTGGATGGGCGCTTCCCGAACCATCATCCGGACCCGACAGTGCCTAAGAATCTGGAACAATTGATCGCGGCCGTGGCGCGTGAAGGCGCTGATCTTGGCATTGCCTTTGATGGCGATGGGGATCGCATCGGCATCGTGGATAATGAAGGCCATGTGCTGTTTGGCGACCAATTGATGATCGTGCTGGCGCGTGATGTGCTGAAAGCGAAACCAGGGGCCACCATCATCGCGGATGTGAAGGCATCCCAAGTTTTATTCGATGAAATCGCCAAGGCGGGCGGAAAGCCGCTTATGTGGAAGACCGGGCATTCGCTGATCAAGGCGAAAATGGCCGAAACCGGCAGCCCGTTGGCGGGTGAAATGTCGGGCCATATCTTCTTCGCCGATAAATGGTACGGCTTTGATGATGCACCATATTCCGCCGTGCGGCTGCTTGGCATTGTGGCGCGGCTTTCTGGCCCGCTTTCCGAACTGCGCGCCGCCTTGCCGCAGGTGATAAACACGCCGGAGCTTCGTTTTGACTGCACCGAGGAGCGCAAGTTTGAAGTGGTGCGCGAAGTGAAGGAACGCCTGGCCGCTGCGGGCGCCGAGGTGCAGGATGTGGATGGCGTGCGTGTGCTGACCGATGATGGCTGGTGGCTGCTGCGTGCTTCCAATACTCAGGCCGTGCTGGTGGCCCGGGTCGAGGCTTCAAGCGAGGCAGGGCTTGAACGGCTGAAGGCCGATCTGGCGCACCAGATTACCGCGAGTGGTCTGGCGGTGCCGGATTTCTCCGGCGCCAATGCGGGGCATTGAGGCAAGGCGCCACTTCGGGTTACGGTTCCTTCAACTTCAACAAGGGAAGGAACCGGGGATGAAACTAAATCGTCGTGATGTCTTGATTGCGGGCGCTGTTCTGGCGGCGCCGGCCACTGTCCGCGCGCAGGATTTCCCAACGCGGCCCATTCGCATCATTGTGCCCTTCCCCGCCGGCGGCACCACGGATTTGCTCGCGCGGCTTTTCGCGCAACGCCTGACCGAAACAATGGGTCAATCCGTAGTGGTAGAAAATCGCGGCGGTGGCGGTGGTTCGATTGGTGCTGATGTTGTCGCGAAGGCAGCACCCGATGGCTATACGCTGCTGATGCACAACATCACCTTCCCGACGACAACGGCAGCGATGACACTCGCGGGGCGCCCGCCGCATGACATTGAACGGGATTTCGCGCCGCTGTCGCTCGGCGCTAATGTACCGCTGGTGATCCTGGCCAATCCTTCAGTGCCAGTCACGGATTTGCGGGGCTTTGTTGCCTGGGCCAAGGCGCAAAGCTCTCCGCCCTTTTATGGCTCAACCGGGCCTGGTTCCTTCATGAATATGGTGGGCGAAGTGCTGAAACGCGACGCCGGCATTGCCATGGAACACGTGCCCTTCCGCGGCGCGGCGCCGATGATCCAGGAATTGATCGCGGGGCGGGTGCAATTCGGCGGGGATCAGATTTCCACCTGCTTCGGCCATGTGCGGGCCGGGGCGCTGAAGGGCCTTGCCACCACCGCATCCAAGCGCGCCAAAGTGCTGCCCGATGTGCCGACCGTGCGCGAACAGGGTTTTGCATCGCTGGAATTGGAAGGCTGGAATGGCTTCTTCGCCCCGGCGCGCACGCCAGCGCCGATCATGGCGCGGCTGCAACGCGAAATCGCTGCCGCCGCGGCGCAGCCCGATTTCATCCGCCGCTGCGATGAGGTGGGGGCGGAAGCCGTAGGTTCCGATTCTGAAAGCTTCGGCGCCATGGTGCGCGCCCAGGCCGCGAAAATCCGCGATCTGGTGGCGAGTGTGCAGTTAAAGCCCGAGTGAGAATGCCGATGACCGAAGCCCCTGAGTCCAGCCTGATTGCAACACACGAAGGCGCCGCCGGCACAATTTTGATGAACCGGCCCAAGGCGCTGAATGCGCTCAATCAGGATATGATCCGGGGCTTCGCTGCGGCCATTGCCGATTGGCGGCATGATGCTTCCGTAAAGCTTGCGCTGCTGGAAGGCGCGGGCGGGCGGGCCTTTTGCGCCGGTGGCGATGTACGTGCCGTGCGCGCGGCGGCGGTTGCGGGTGATCGCGCGGCGGTGGAGGCGTTTTTCTCGGAAGAATATGCCGTGAATGCCGGCATTGCCGATTTCGGCAAGCCCTGGGTCAGCCTGATTGATGGCGTTTGCATGGGGGGTGGCATTGGCGTTTCGGTGCATGGTTCGCATCGCATCGTCACCAATCATGCCATGTTTGCGATGCCAGAAACCGCGATTGCACTGTTTCCGGATGTCGGCACTTCCTTCGTGCTGCCGCGCCTGCCTGGTGCGCTTGGCATATGGCTGGCGCTGACCGGTGCGCGCTTGAATGGCACCGATGCTGTGCATGCTGGGCTTGCCACACATTTCACAACGCGTGAGGCGCTGCCTGCTTTGCGTGCTGCGCTGATTGCGGGCGATATCGGCGCGGTTGCGCGCTTTTGTGAAGCTGCGCCAGAGGCAAGCTTCGCGCCGCATCGCGCCGCGATTGATCGCTGTTTCGGGGCCGGGTCCATCCCAGCCATTCTGGCCGCGCTAGAAGCGGAAGGCACGGATTGGGCGCGCGAACAGCTTGGGGTGTTGCATCACGCCTCACCAACATCGCTGTTTGTGACGCATGAATTGCTGAGCCGTGGGGCCAAGCGCGATCTGGCCGGCTGCCTTGCCATGGAATTGGCACTGACGCGCGTGGTGGTGAATGACCATCCGGATTTCCGTGAAGGCGTGCGCGCGGTGCTGGTGGATAAGGACCATAAGCCGAAATGGCAGCCCGCCAATATTGCCGCGGTGGATCAGGCGGCTATTCAGGCGATGTTCAAAGTTTGATTATCGCCCAATCAGCACCAGTACGACGCCGGCCACAACGGCAAGCGCACCGATGATATCGCTGCGCTTCATCTTCTCCTTCAGGAAAAACTTGCTGAAGAGCAGCGTGAACAAAATCTCCACCTGACCAATAGCGCGCACCAGCGCGACAGGTGCCAGCGCGAAGCCCGTGAACCAACAGGCGGAACCGCAAGCGGAAAGCGCGCCCACCTGTGCGGAAGATCGCCAGGTGGAGAAAACCGCGCGCACACTGGCGGGTTCGCGCAATACGAGCCAACCACCCTGCATGATCGTTTGCATGGTATTGATCACCACCAAAGTTTCAAGCGCCCGCAGCACCACATCCGGCCCCTGCAATTCCTGCGTCGCCGCACGAATAGCGAGCGCACAAAGCGCGAAAGCAAATCCTGCACCCAGGCCGCATAGAGCAGCAGGCTGCACCGTGGCGCGCAGCATTTCGCCAAATGAGCCAACGCGCCCTGCAAGCGAAAGATAAAGCGTGCCGCCCACTGAAACGGCAATGCCGGCCCAGGCGAGTGGCGCGAAATTCTCACCGAGCAACAGCAGGGCAAGAAAGGCTGCCTGCACCGCTTCGGTCTTGGCGTAAGCCGTGCCAACCGCGAAGCCGCGATGCGCGAAGGACATGATCAGCAGATTGGTGCCGATGATCTGCCCAAGGCCGCCCAGCGCGGCGTAGACGAAGAACATCGCTGTTGGCGTGGAAAGCGCGCCGCCAAAGATGAGCATGTATAGCCCGACCAGCAGTAAACCCACGGGCACGCCGTAAAGATAGCGCACCACGGCAGCCGCATTGACGGAAAGCTGCCCGCGCAGCCTTTGCTGCAAAGCGGTACGCCAGGTTTGAAATAGCGCGGCGATAACGGTGGCGGCAACCCAAAGCGGCATCAGCCGAGCCTCGGGTCAAGCCAGGGCTGCGCCATGGGCTGCCAGGGTGAAAGCCGCGCACTGGCTTCATCCAAACCGACGCCAAGCCCCGCTGCTTGCGGCAAGCTGGCGCTGCCTTGCAGAAAGCGCAAATCATGTCCGGTGATCATGGTGAAGAAACGCTCCGTTTCGCCGAATTGCACTTCCAGTGGCAGCAAATTGGGGAGCGTCGCGCAAAGATGCACCGAATGGGCGTGGCAGATCGGGCCTGTTGGGTTATGCGGCGCGATCTCGATGCCGGCGGTTTGCGCTAACGCGGCAATGCGGCGAATTTCCTCATGCCCGCCGGCATATTTGATGTCTGGAATCAGTACATCATAGCAGCCGGCTTCGATGATGCGGCGATAAGCGCCAAGGCCCGCGAGGGTCTCGGCCCCCGCCAAGCGCATACCGCGATCATTCGCCATGCTGCGCAACCGCGCGATGGCCCCGTGATTGGCTTCGGATACCGGGCATTCCAGCCAGAACAGGTTGAAGGGTGCGACATCGCGGATCAGCGCCGCCGCACCGCCTGGTGAAAAGCGCCAATGCGCGTCCACCATCACATCAATCGCGCTACCCACCGCATCGCGCACGGCGGCGATGCGCGCCAAACCTTCAGCATAGGAAGCGCGTTGCGCGGGGTTTGCGGCATCTTCCCAGACCATGGGCTCAAAAGGTGCGAGTTTCACGGCGCGAAATCCGGCCGCAACCGCGCGCTTCGCGGCATCGGCAAAACCTGCGGGGGTGCGCGGTGATGCTCCGCGATTGATGTTGGCATAAAGCGGTACGGCATCGCGCAAAGCGCCGCCCAGCATGGCGTGGATAGGCCGGCCTGCTTCTTGACCCGCGACATCCCAAAGCGCCTGTTCCAACCCCGACATCACCGCATGCGCGACCAAGCCCGCCGGCGCATGTGGCAGCAGGCGCGCGAGGCGATTGCGTGCGCTGGCATCCTGGCCTTTCAGAGCAGCCGATACGCGCGCAACTTCTGCGGCCAGCAAAGCCTCATGATCCGAAAGCGTGATTTCGCCAATCCCGCTGCGCCCATCTTCCAGGCGCAGCAGCACAAAGCACCAATTGGTCTTGGGCGTGACATTCACACCGACAAAATCAAGCGCGGCAATGCGCATCAGCCGCGCGCCTTGCGGAGTTCAATCGCCAGTGGCGGGTCATCTGTCGCGAAGGCATCCATGCCGAGATCGAGCGCCTTTTCAATCTCCGCGCGCTGATTGGCCGCCCAGACACCGGTGGTGAGGCCCGCCTTGCGCGCCGCAGCTATGAAGGCGGGCGTCACATCGCCCATGGAACATTCACACCCCGTCACACCAAGCGCGCACGCTGCCGCCACGCAGGCATCCGGCCCCAGGCTGGCCAGAATGGGGCTATTCACCAGCCAGACAGCACCTGCCAGCCGCTTTTCCTGCGCTGCCGCCGCCGCCGTGCCGCCATGAAAAGCGATGATCACGCTGCGCTGAAGCATGCCCTCCGCTTCCAGCACGCCAAGCACGTGCGGCAGGAAGCCAGGATAGGGTTTGTAGTCGCGGTCACCCTTCACTTCCACGCGGAGCAGCTTGTCGCTTGGTGCCACAAGGCGCGCGAGTGCGGCGAGCGTTGGGATTGCCTCATCCGGCGCACCGCGAAACCGTGCCGCACCAAGTTCAGCGGCGCTGCGCGCCACCAAAGGCCCAGCCAGATCCGTCATGCGTTCCAGCGTGGCATCATGATGCACCATGGGCACGCCATCAGAGGATGGGTGCACATCGCATTCCAGAACCTCAACGGGCAAGGTCAGGCTCTGGCGGAAGGCGAGCAGGCTATTTTCTGGCCAAAGATAGGCACCACCCCGATGCGAAATGATCTGTGGCTTTACCATCGCCATCAGCGCGCCGCGCGTTCCGCATGCTTGCCCATGGTGTTGAACGGCGCATAGGGCGGGAATGGCCCAATCGCGTTCATATCAACCTCCACCAGCGCAGGGCCAGAAACCGCGAGCGCTTTTTGTAGCACTTCAGTCACCTCCTCCGCCTTGCTGATACGGAAGTACGGCATGCCGGCAAGTGCCGCGAGGCCTTCCAGATTCGGGTTCAGGATATCATCGCCAAACAGGCGCCCATCCGCCAAAGCATCCTGGATGTGACGGATCACGCCATAGCCGTGATCATTCATCACCATCGTCACCAATTAGGCTTTTTCCTGCGTCGCGGCCCAAAGTTCATTCATGCCGAGCGCGAAGCCGCCATCACCCACCATGGTGATGGTCTTCCGCCCGCCCGCGCCAAGCGCGGCACCAATGCCCAGCGCCAGGCCCGGCCCAATGGCAGCCCCCACCGGATGCACCGCATTGCGCGGGTCATAAATCGGGAAGATGCGATTGCCCCAGGTGGAGTTTGAAATGGTGATGTCACGCACCCAAACCCCATCACGCGGCAGCGCGGCGCGCACTGCATCGGGGAAGCCCTGATAGGGGCCAAGCGTTTCGCGATATTCCTGCCCAGCGCGGGATTTCAGCGCGGCAAAATCCGCAGCGAAGCCCGGGTCAACCGACATCTTGCCCGCGAGCCGATCCGCGAGTGCCGTCATGGTCAGGGCCGCATCGCCATGGACAAACAGCGAAGAAGCATAGCCGCGCCCATTGGCCGAAGCGTCGCCATCCACGCGAATCAGCGTCTGTGGCAGCTTCATGTTGAAGTCCATGGTTTCATGCCCGCGCAGGCGAGACCCCACCACCAGCATGGCATCCACGCTGCCATAAAATTCCTGCACGCGCGGCGATCCATTGCCGTGCAGTGCACCGAGGCTCATGGGGTGATCTTCCGGAATAATGCCGCGTCCATTCCAGGATGTGACCACGCCAAAGCCCAAAGCCATCAAGCGTGCCGCTTCCGCGCCGGCCTGCTTCGCGCCATTGCCGAGCCAAATCATTGGACGCTTGGCTTTGGACAGAATGGCGACGGCTTCATCCAATTCCGCAGGATTGGGCGGCAATGGCGCCATGATGGGCAGCACCAGCGCGTCCAACCCAGCAGGGCGCGTAATGGCGGTGCGTTGCAGATCAATCGGGATTTCGACCGAAACCGGGCCACGCGGCGCTGAGAGCGCTTCCGCCGCCGCGCGTACCAGCACGCCAAAGGCTTCACCGGCACTGCGCACACGATAGGCGGCTTTGCAAACGGCAGCGAGTGCTTGTGTTTGGCCAGGCACGTCATGCACCGTGCCGACATCTCGATCAATGAAGCGTGTCGCGGTCTGCCCGGTGATATGCAGAACAGGGCTTCCCGCAAAACGCGCTTCCACCAGGCCAGGAATGGCATTGGCCATGCCAGGCCCAGTGCTGGTGAAAATCACGCCCAAATGGCCGGTGACGCGCGCATAGGCATCGGCCATATGCGCGCCGCCCATCTCTCCGCGCGCCTTCACGTAACGCAGCCGATTGCGCTGGCCGATCGCATCCAGCATCGGAATATTATGCACGGACACAATGCCGAAGACGGTCGAAACACCAATCTGCGGCAGGAATTCCGCCACCAGATCGGCGACGGTGTATTTCTCGGCCATGGCGCGGCCTCCCTATTTTTTACAGCGCTTCAGAAACCGACGAGATCGCCGCCCTTGAGCTTCAGCATTTCTCGCGCTTCCGCAGGTGTGGCAATTTCCAAGCTGAGTTCTTCGAGGATGC
>JAPLOJ010000070.1 GCA_026400795.1 Alphaproteobacteria bacterium | reverse complement strand
GTGTCGGCGGAAGGCTCGCGTTGCGCTTCGGCACCAAGGGCGCGCCGATTGCGATCACCACCGCCTGCGCCACCGGCGCTTCCGCCATTCAATTAGGGGTGGAGGCAATCCAGCGGGGCGAAGCGAAATCCGTCATTGCGCTTGGCACCGATGGATCGGTGCAGCCGGAAGCCGTGATCCGGTTTTCACTGCTCTCCGCGCTATCATCCCGCAATGAAGACCCAACCAAAGCATCCCGCCCCTTTGAGAAATCCCGCGATGGTTTCGTGATGAGCGAAGGTGCTGCGGCGCTGATCCTGGAAGATCTGGAACATGCCCGCGCGCGTGGCGCCACCGTGATCGGCCTGGTGAGTGGTTGCGGGGAAAGGGCGGATAATTTCCACCGCACGCGGTCCAATCCCGATGGTTCATCCATCATTGGCGCCATGCGTAATGCCATTGCCGATGCCGGCCTGCAGCCAGGCGATATCGGCTATGTGAATGCCCATGGCACCAGCACGCCGGAGAATGACAAGATGGAAGCGCTTGGTATGCGCGCCGTATTTGGTGAGGCGCCGCCGCCGATTTCCTCCAATAAATCCATGATCGGTCATACGCTTTCCGCGGCTGGTGCGATTGAGGCGGCCTTCAGCCTGCTGACGCTGCGCGATCAAATCCTGCCGCCCACCATCAATCATATGGAACCGGACCCGACGCTTGGGTTGGATGTGGTGCCGAATGAAGCGCGGCGGGTTTCAGACTTGCGCCATGTGCTGTCAAACTCCTTCGGCTTTGGCGGGCAGAATGTCTGCCTGCTGCTGAGTGCCGCACCATGATGCGCGCCCTTCGCCTGCATGGTGATCGTGATCTGCGCCTGGAATCCGTGGCGCCACCGCCGCCACCTACCGCGCATGAGGTGCAGCTTCGCATTCGCGCTGTGGCGCTGAACCATATTGATGTCTGGGGCTTTCGCGGCATGGCCTTTGCCAAGCGCAATTTGCCGCTCACGGTTGGCGCGGAAGCGGTGGGGGAGATTGTTGCGGTTGGTTCCGGCGTGACCGGCTGGAAGATTGGCGATCATGTCGCCCCCTATGGTGCGGCAACCTGCGGCGTCTGCAAGGCGTGTCGCGAAGGGCGCGATAATCTTTGTGAAAATGTTGGCGGCGTGAAGGGTTTCCATTTGGATGGCTTCGCGCAGGAGCTTATGAACCAGGATGCGCGGCTTCTGGTGCGCGTGCCTGGTGCGCTTTCCTTCGAAGATGCCGCTTGCGGGCCGATCACCTTCTCGACCGTCGAACACATGCTATTCGACAATGCGAAATTGGAAGCGGGCGAGACCATCCTGATCCATGCCGCAGGTTCCGGCATTGGCACAGTGGCCGTACGGATCGCGAAGGATTTGGGCTGCACCGTGATCGCGACTGCGGGCGATGATGAGAAATGCGCCAAGGCCAAGGCATTGGGCGCGGATCATGTGGTGAATTACTCCACGCAGAATTTCCCGACCGTGGCGCGGCGCGTCACCGGCAAGCGCGGCGTGGATGTGGTGTTTGAACATGTCGGTGCTTCTACGTGGAGTGGCAGCTTGCTCTCGCTGAAAATGGGCGGGCGGTTGGTGACCTGCGGGTCCACTTCGGGTGTTTCGGCTGAAACCAATCTGATGATGGTGTTTCAGCGTCAGCTGCGTATCTTCGGGTCCTTTGGCGCTTCCATGCGCAATATCGCCGATGGCTACGCGAAAATGTCGCGCGGTATTCTGCCCGTATTGGATACGGTGGTGCCTTTGGAACGCTTTGCCGAAGGGCTCGAACGGCTGGAAAGCCGCCGCGTCTTTGGCAAGATCGTGGTGACGCTGTGATGGGCAGCGCGGCGCGGGCCTGATGGATTGGCTGATCGGGCTGGCGCTGCGCGCGGGCTTTGGCCTGCTGCGCCTGATGGGCCCAAGCTTCGGCCCTGCCTTCGGCGCGTTTCTGGCGCGTAATCTGGGACCGATCACACCAGCGCATCGCATTGCGCGGGATAATATCGCGGCAGCCTTCCCCGAAAAATCCGCAGCTGAACGTGCCGCCATTCTGACGGAGGCCTGGGACAATCTGGGCCGCACCGCCTGCGAATATGTGCATATGGACCGGATTTGGGATTTCGATCCCGAAAACCCGAAGCCGGGCGGGCTTATCAGCGCCTCCGCTGAAACCGTCGCGCTTTATGAAAGGCTGCGGGAAGATGGCAAGCCGGCCATCGTGTTTTCCGCGCATCTGGCCAATTGGGAATT
>JAPLOJ010000346.1 GCA_026400795.1 Alphaproteobacteria bacterium | reverse complement strand
CACCGCCCAGGATCAATTGCCGCAGGCGCGAATGGCTATAGGCGCCCATGGAAAGCATATCGGCGCCGAAATCACGTACCGCGCCCAAAAGCCCAGCGCCCACATCGCGGGTTTGCGGCTTGAAGGGCATCAATTCTGCGGCAATGCCATGCCAGCGGAGGTAAGCCTGAATGCCTTCCGCCTTCGGCCCGCGCCGTTGATATTCATCGGCATAGAGAATTTGCACCGCCTTGGCATGATGCAACCAGGGCAACGCCGCCGCCACCGCCGCCGCGCTTTCCGCCGTGCCATTCCAGGCCACACATATCCGCGTGCCAATCACCGCGGGCGGTGTGCGGGGCGCAATCAATACGGGCCGGCCGGAATCGAAAAGGATGGCATGCAGCGCATCGCTGCTGGAGACATCCTCACCCGATTCCGGATGCGGCACCACGGCCAGATCATAAAGGCGCGATTGCTGCGCGACGATATCTTCCTCCCGCCCTACCATGGATTCGAAGGACAGTGTGGGGCCTTCGGTTTTCGCGGCGGTGTCGGGATTATCGGCCAGCGTCACATCGCCCAGATTGGCGGTGAATTTCTGGAACAGGTTCTTGACGCGATCCGCCCTTTCCCCGCTTTCGCGTTCGGTGGCGGCCATCATTTCTTCGATCATCGCGCCGGAAAGCCCTTCCCCGGCCAGCGGCGCGACATCGCGCGCATCCACGCGCACATGCAGGCAATGCACATGCGCACCCCAGATGCGGGCTGCGATCAGCGCAGTGCCAAGCGCGGATTCACCCGCAGCGGTGCCGGTCAGTGGCAACAATAGACGGCGATAGGCCATGGCCATGCCTCCTCTAGTTATTTTGGTCTTTTTTACGACGTCCCAGATATGGGGCGGATTAGCGCATATTTCAGCCCGCCACGCCAAGGGCCTTGCGCGCCGCCGCCAGCGCATCGCCCGCCGCATCCAAACGGTGCCAGTCAATCGGCCCCGGGTCGGCCTGCGCGGCGCGTTCCAATACGGCGATGGTCGCGTCAGAGGCATCACCGCGCCGCGCCAGGATACGGGATTTCAAGACTTCCATTGGCGCTTCAAGCCAAAAACCCTGAAACGGGACGCCAACATGCGCTGCGATTTCAGCCGCCTTCAGCCGATGTTGCGCATCCAAAAACATCGCATCCAGCGCCACCGCGTGGCCTTGGCGCAGCGCGGCCTCGGCAATCATGAATAATTCTTCATGTGTCGCGCTGCTCACCGTCTCGGCATAGGCCTCGGGCGGCAGGGGCTCTTCCGGCGCCAGGCCAAAGCGCCGTTTGCGGAGCTCATCAGATCGCAGCAGCAGGGCGCCCGGGGCAGGGCCAAGCGCAGGCGCCAACCCGCGTGCCAGGGTGGATTTGCCCGTGCCTTGCAGCCCGCCGACCGCGATCAGCCGCGGGGATGCTGGCGCCAGATAGGCAGCGGCGGCGCGGAGCAGCGCCCCCCCATCCCGCCCGCGCGCGGCCTGGACATGCGCACGCACCAGGGCGCGCAAGGCAAGCCAGAGCGGTAGCGGGCCGAGCACCCCATAATCGCCTGATCGCGCCAGAT
>JAPLOJ010000088.1:38044-39463 GCA_026400795.1 Alphaproteobacteria bacterium | reverse complement strand
TGCGCCAATTCCAGCAGGCGCAGCATGGTTTCCTGCGCTTCCAGCCTTTCGAATAGTCGCTGGATTTCCTGCACCTGCGCCGCCTGATCAAGGTTCTGCAAAAGCCGCGACTGGCCGCGCAGAATCAACGACCCACCGCCGCCAGACCAGGTAGCAAGCCCGGCCGAGATCACCTGCTGCGTCAGCTCATCAAGCGCGGTGCGATCAGCGGCGATTTCCTCGGCCACCCTGGTGCGGGTTTCTTCCAGGGTCCGCCCGGCAAGGCGCGCATTCAGATAATTGGAGGCTTGGGTCAGCGCCGAGGGCGGCAGCCCCGCCGGCACTTCGATGACGCGGTTTTCCACCTGGCCGCCTTCATGCACCAGCACCACCAAAGCCCTACCCGGACCAAGCGCCACGAATTCAATATGACGCACCGGGTTTTCAGTTTTCGGCGCCACCACCAGCCCCGCAGCGCCCGCGAGGCCCGAGAGCATCACCCCGGCTTCCGCCAGCGTTTCCTCCAAGGACCGGCCGGATGCCGAGCAGCGCGCCGCTATCGCATCCCGGTCTTCCTCACCAAGCGCGCCAAATTCCAGCAACCCATCCACGAAAAGCCGAAGCCCGCGTTCTGTGGGCAGCCGCCCGGCCGAGGTATGCGGCGCGTAAAGCAGACCCGCATCTTCCAAATCGGCCATGGCATTGCGGATCGTGGCGGGGGACAAGCCCAGCGGCAGCCGGCGCGACAAGGTGCGCGACCCCACAGGCTCCCCCGTCGCGACATAGGTTTCCACCAATTCGCGCAGGATCTGCGCCGAACGGCTATCCAGCCCAGCGGCGGAGTACAGCCCCGGCGTGAGCTTCGCGGGCGTATGGGTCACGGGTTTTGGTCCCGATTTGTCATCTACCGAGTATGGGGCCTGGGCCGGGCACGTCAACGGGTTAGCAAGCCGGGTGCCCCTGTGCTAACCGCGCGCCCATGACAAGACCATCAGGCCGCGCCCCCGGGGCGCTTCGCACCGTTTCCATCCAACCAGGCGTCGCCCGCCATGCGGAAGGTTCCTGCGTCATTCGCATGGGGCTGACCGAGGTGCTGTGCACCGCCAGCGTCGAAGGCAAGGTGCCGCCCTTCCTGCGCGGCCAGGGCCAGGGATGGGTCACGGCGGAATACGGCATGCTGCCGCGCGCCACCCATACGCGGAGTGACCGGGAAGCCGCGCGCGGCAAGCAATCCGGCCGCACGCAGGAAATCCAACGCCTGATTGGGCGGAGCCTGCGGGCCGTGACGGATTTGAAGGCGATGGGGGAAATGACCATCACCTTGGATTGCGATGTGCTGACTGCCGATGGTGGCACGCGCTGCGCTTCCATCACCGGCGCCAGGGTGGCGCTGCATCTGGCATTTGAACATTGCAAGCGTATGAACATCATCTCCCGCAA
>JAPLOJ010000088.1:25903-37983 GCA_026400795.1 Alphaproteobacteria bacterium | reverse complement strand
ATCCCTTGAAAGATCAGGTGGCGGCGATTTCCTGCGGCATCTATCAGGGCGTGCCCGTGCTTGACCTTGATTATGATGAGGACAGCAAGGCGGATGCGGATGCGAATTTCGTGCTCACGGCATCGGGCGGGATTGTTGAGATTCAGGGCACCGCCGAGGGTGCGCCCTTCACCGAAGCCGATTTGCAGGCGCTGATGGCCCATGCGCGGGAAGGCACGGCAGCGCTTTTCGCCAAGCAGCGGCTTGCGGTGGATAAGTGATGGCGCATCGGCGCCTGCAGCGTGGCGAGAAGATTGTCATCGCCTCCCACAATTCGGGGAAGCTCCGCGAAGTGGCGGCATTGCTGGCGCCGCATGGCATTGAAGTGACCAGCGCCGGCGCGCTTGGCCTGCCGGAACCGGATGAGACGGAAACCAGTTTCCTCGGCAATGCGCGCATAAAAGCGCATGCGGCAGCGCGCGCGGCGGGGATGCCGGCACTTTCGGATGATTCAGGTTTTTCGGTTGCGGCACTGGATGGCGCGCCCGGGGTTTATACCGCCGATTGGGCCATGCGCCCGGAAGGCGGGCGGGATTATGCTTGGGCCATGAGCAAGGTGCATGACCTGGCGCAGCATGCCACGGACCGCGCCGCCTGGTTCACCTGCGCGCTCGTGCTCGCCTGGCCCGATGGGCATGAGGAAGGCTTTGAGGGCAAGGCAGAAGGCGTTTGGGTTTGGCCGTCGCGCGGCGCGCATGGCTTTGGCTATGACCCGATGTTCGTGCCGCATGGACGCCACGAAACCTTCGGTGAAATGGACCCGGTGGAGAAGCACCGCATCAGCCATCGCGCCGCGGCTTTCGCGCTGCTGGCCGCTTCCTGCCTGCCGCCGGCGGCAGGCTGAGCTTCAAGGGCGGCGCCGCTTCTGGCGATAGCCCGCGTCGGATCAGGCTCGCCCAGCCTTCTTCGGGATTGTCCACGATTTCGAATAGCTTCAAATCCGCTTCACTGATCATGCCATCTTCGGCGAGGGCCGCGAAATTTACCACCTTGTTCCAGTAATCGCGCCCAAACAGCACAATCGGCACTGGGCGCATTTTCTGTGATTGCACCAGCGTCAGCACTTCGAATAATTCATCAAAAGTCCCGAAACCGCCTGGAAAAACTGCGAGTGCATTGGCGCGCATGGCCAAATGCATCTTGCGCATGGCGAAGTAATGGAAGCGAAAGGTAAGCGCCGGCGTGGACCAGGGATTGGGCGCCTGTTCATGCGGCAGGGTGATGTTGAAGCCGATGGAAGGCGCGCCGCATTCGAACGCCCCGCGATTGGCCGCTTCCATGATCCCGGGGCCGCCGCCCGTCGCGATCACATTATCCCGCGGCGCGCCGGATGCGGCCAAGGCACCGCCGCGCATGGACACAATCCGGGCGAAGGCGCGCGCATCCTCATAAAACCGGGACCGATCAAGCGCCTTTTGAGCAGCGCGCTTTTCCGCCGCGCCGCGCGCCTTCTTCGCGCGCGCGGCGGCTTGTTCTGCACTCGGGGTGCGGGCAGCGCCAATCACCACCACGGTGGAACGCACCCCCCAATCGCGCAGCGCATATTCCGCCTTGGCGTATTCCATGCCGAAGCGGAAAGGGCGATTTCTTTTGGGCGCCATTATCGGGCATCAGAACCCTCCCCTTCCGTCGCGCGTGCATCATGGCATGAAGCGGGTTGGGAAGGCGAAGGGGGTGCCGCAGGGGCCAAAAGCGTGACTCTAGTGCAACGGTCACGAGTCGCCTTGAATCGAAGCGTCGCCAAACGGTAAAAATCCCTGGGCAAAGAAGGGCTTCCGACCTAATGTTCTGAATCACTCTGAAGTGCTGACTTGATGCCTCGCCTCTTTATCCCGGCCGATTCCAGGCCCTCCGCCGAACCAGGCGCCGTCAGGCGGCGCTTTGCCTCGGCCGATCTGCGCGCGCTGTTGCGCCGGCGCCTGATGGAATTATGCGGCCTGCTGGCTGCGATCGCGGCACTTGGGCTGGCCGCGGCGCTCCTTAGCTACGACCCCACCGACCCATCCTTGAATACAGCGACCACTCGCGCGGTCAGCAACCTGGCCGGGCCGGCGGGGGCGGTGGTGGCGGATGTTCTGTTGCAGGGCGTTGGTTATGCGGCGGCCCTGCCCGTGCTGGCACTGCTCTCCTGGGCCTTCCGGCTGGTAACCCAGCGCGGCCTTGGCTTCATCCCCTTCCGGCTTATCGGCCTTGCCCTTGCCCTTCCCTTGGGCGCGGCGGCGCTCAGCCTGGCGCCCTTGCCGCCGGAAGCACCAAGCCTGGCCGGCGCCGGCGGCGCAGTTGGGCCGCTTTTGGCCGATAGCGTTATTTCATGGCTTTCCGGCAGCTTTGGCCCCTATGGCGCGCTGCTGGCCAAGGCCGGTCTGGTCTTCGGTGCCGTGGGCGCTGGCTTTATCGGCTGCGGCCTGACCTTCGGCGAATGGCGCGGCGCTGGCCGCGCGGCGCTTGGCGCCAGCCAGGCCGCCCTGGATGCGGCGCGTGCTGGCGCGGAAAAGCTGCGCCCGGCTGAGGAAGCGGAAGCGAAGAAGCCCGGCTTTTTTGCGCGGCTTGGTGCGCGCTTCAAAACCCGCACCGGCCGCCTGTTCCGCCGCCAGGAACCCGAAATCCCCTTGGGCCCCATGCTGCGCGCCGCCGATGCGGCGGCCGAGGCCATGCCGATCCGCCCCGAGCCGTCCGAGGCTGGGCGCGAAGCCCCACCAGTACGCCCACGCAAACCAGCCGAACCCGCGCGCCGCCCGACGCAGCAACCGGCACTTGATCTAGGAGATGGCGCCTGGGCGCTGCCGCCGCTTGATCTGCTGACCGCCGCCCCCACGCAGCGTGTGGGCCGGCCTTCCGAGGAATCGCTGCAAGCCAATGCGCGGCTTTTGGAAAGCGTCTTGGAAGATTACGGCGTGCGCGGGCGCATTGTGGAAATCCGCCCCGGCCCGGTGGTGACTCTGTATGAATTGGAACCCGCGCCCGGCACTAAATCCGCGCGCGTGATTGGCCTGGCTGACGATATCGCGCGGTCCATGAGCCTGATTGCGGTGCGCATCGCAACCGTGCCGGGGCGCAATGTGATCGGCATTGAAATGCCCAATGCCAAGCGGGAGACTGTGTTCCTTTCCGAAATGTTCGGCGATGAAAGCTGGCATCGCCATCCGGGCAAGCTGCCCTTGGCGCTGGGCAAGGATATCAGCGGCGCACCGGTGATCGCGGATTTGGCGCGCATGCCGCATTTGCTGATTGCGGGTACCACGGGTTCGGGCAAATCCGTCGGGATCAATACCATGATCCTGAGCCTGCTGTATCGTTTCAGCCCCGATGAATGCCGCTTCATCATGATTGACCCCAAGATGCTGGAACTTTCGGTTTATGACCGGATTCCGCATCTGCTGGCCCCGGTGGTGACCGAACCGCCCAAGGCGATTGGCGCGCTGAAATGGACCGTGCGGGAAATGGAACGCCGCTACCGTTCAATGAGCCAGTTGGGTGTGCGCAATATCGCGGGCTACAACGAAAAAGTAACGGCAGCGCGCCAACGCAGTGAAACGCTGACCAGGCGCGTGCAAACCGGCTTTGATCCGGAAACCAATAAGCCCGTTTTTGAAGATCAGCCACTCGCGCTGGAAGCGCTGCCCATGATTGTGGTGGTGATCGATGAAATGGCCGATCTGATGATCGTGGCCGGCAAGGACATTGAAGCGGCGGTGCAAAGGCTGGCGCAAATGGCGCGCGCCGCGGGTATCCATGTGATCATGGCCACACAGCGGCCTTCGGTGGATGTGATTACCGGCACGATCAAGGCAAATTTCCCGACGCGCATTTCCTTCCAGGTAACGTCAAAGATTGATAGCCGCACCATCCTTGGCGAACAGGGCGCGGAACAATTGCTCGGCCAGGGTGACATGCTGCATATGCCGGGCGGCGGGCGCATTGCGCGCGTGCATGGCCCCTTTGTGTCAGACACTGAGGTAGAGCGGATTGTTGAATTCCTCCGCGCCCAGGGTGAGCCCGCCTATGTTGATGAAGTGACCGAAACTGAGGATGAGGGTGATTCGGTTGCCATGCTCGGCATGCTGGGCGGCAATACGGATGCCGAGGCATCGCTTTATGATCAGGCGGTGGCGCTGGTGACGCGCGAAGGCAAGGCGAGCACGAGCTTCGTGCAGCGGCATTTGAACATTGGCTATAATCGCGCGGCGAAACTGATTGAGCAGATGGAAAAGGACGGCGTGGTGGGGGCGGCGAACCATGTCGGAAAGCGGGAAGTGCTGGCGCCGGGGCCGCGCGACTAAATTTCAACTGCCCCCCGGCGCATGCGGATCAAGCACCGCATCCGGCAATGCCATGAACCGCGCGCCGTAAGTCCAGACCAAGGCACACTCCACAACCCTCCCCGGAAAGGCCGCGCGCAGCAACGCCCGATAGGCCCCCATTTGCCGCAGATAAAGCGGCGCCACCTGATCCACATGCTCTGGCGGTGGACGATTGGTCTTGTAATCCAGCACCAGCACGCGGTCGGGCTCAACCTTCAACCGGTCCACCTGGCCCGCAATCAGCCGGCCATTCACCTCACCTGCCAAGGGCGCTTCCGCCAGGCTGCCGGGGCCAAGGGCGGCCTGCATCCAGGGCTCTCCAAGCAGGCCCAGCACCTCCTGCAACGTTGCTTCCTGTTCTGCCACCGAAAGCCCGGGCGCGCGGCGCGTCAGGAAGCGGCGCGTCAACTCCTCCCACACGCTTGCGGGATGTTCCGGCAGGCTTTGCAAAAGCGCATGCACCAGGCGCCCGCGCCGAAAACGCAGCCCCAAAGGATCACCCGCCGGGCGCGGTGCGGCGGCGGGCGTTTCCTGTTCCCCCGGCAGGGCGGAAGGTGCCAGGCTGCCGGCACGGCCGAGCCCGCGCTTTCCACCCGCGGCGCCGCACTTTGCGGCGTGCTAAGGCGGAGCAGTTTCGGCTCGGCACCAAAACCATCCGGCGCGGCGCCGAAAGCGCCAGCGTCGAAGGCGCATTCCTCACGGCCCGGCAGGCGCGCAATTCCTTGCGCTACCAGATCATACCAGCAGCCAACGGGCAGCTTCTGCGCGCCATTCCAGCCGCAAATGATCAAGCGATCTTCTGCGCGCGTCAGCGCCACATACAACAAGCGATGTTCTTCTTCCGCCTCGCGCGCCTGATCCGCCTGGCGTTGTGCGGTCAGCGCGGGCGCTTCAAAGCCCTTCACTTGCGGCGCCCAAACGGGCAGGGCTTCGCCGTCATCCTCAAACCAGCGGAGCGTTTTCCGGTCCTGCGCCTTGCCTGTTGTATCGGGTAGAATGACGATGGGCGCCTGCAAGCCCTTGGAACCATGCACGGTCATGATGCGCACCACATCGCCGGCGGCTTCCGCTTCGCGTTTGATCTCGGCGCCACCTTGGCGGAGCCAATGCACAAAGCCCTGCAAAGATGGCGGGTTGAGCTTTTCGTGTTCCAAAGCAGCATTGAGCAATTCATCAAGCGGATCTCCCGCATCAGGCCCAAGCCGCGCCAGAATACGCGCGCGCCCCGCGCGGGGATCGAGCGGGCCTGGCGCGCCAAGCACATCGGCAAACAAGCCATAGGGCGTGATGAAATCAAGCCGCGCCGCTTGCGCCGACAACCAATCCGCGACACGCCCGAAATCCGAGGCACTGCCGCGATGCGCCATCAGCGCCGCATGCAGGCTGCCCTGGCGCGGCTGCGCGAGTTCGAATAGCGCAGCCTCATCCAGCCCGATCAGCGGGGATTTCAGCAGCGCGGCCAGGGTCAGATCATCATCGGGCAGCAGCAGCCATTCCGCGAGCGCCAGCATATCCTGCACCGGCAACTGATCAGCCAAAATCATGCGATCAATGCCGCCAACAGGGATCAACAGGTTCTTCAATTCCCGCACCAGCGCCGGCGCAAAGCCGCCACGCTTTCGCGCCCGCAGCAACACCAGAATATCACCGGGGCGAATGGGTCGGCCCGCGGGCTGCGTTGCTTCCTTGCCTTGTTCCACGCGCGCCGGCAGGGGTTCGTGCTTGATCATCTGCGCGATACGCCGCGCAATGGCGGCAGCTAGGCGCGGTGCGGCGCCTTCGGCATCCACGGCTTGTTCAGGTGGCGCCCAATCGGGCGGAGGCTGTGCCTTTGCGGTTTGCAGAATCGGCCAAAGCTCCACGCTGCCGGCATGGCCGGCGCGGTCCGCGTAATGGCGCAAGGGCGCATCGGGGGCGACACCATCACGCGCTGGCGCATCGGCAAATACCGCATCCACCAGCGCGAGCACGGGTTCGGTGGAACGGAAGGAAACATCCAAAGGAACAGGGCGGAATTCCTGCCCGGCTGCTTTCACGATGCGTTCGTAATGGTGTTTTGCTTCCTTGAAGCGTTCAACCTCGGCGCCCTGGAAGGCATAGATGGATTGCTTCTGATCACCAACCGCGAAGATGCTGCGCTGTTCTTCCCGCGCACCCAGCCCCGCGAAAAATTCCCCAGTCAGCGCGCGCACAATGGCCCATTGTTCTGGGTTGGAATCCTGCGCCTCATCCAACAGGATGTGATCCAACCCATCATCCAGCTTGAACAATACCCAGGCGCTGCCTGGATCATCGAGCAATTTGCGCGCGCCCGCGATAAGGTCATCGTAATCGAGCAAGCCTGCATTTTCTTTCGCGGCTTGATAGCGGCGCAGCACGGGCTCACCAATCGCGAAAAGCGCCATGCTGGCGGCGAGCACGCGCGTGGCGGCGTGATCCTGATCCAGCATTTGCAGACGCGCGGCTTCGTCTTCCATCAGGCTTTGGATTTCGGCCTGGCGTGCGGCCTGTATGGATTTCGTCGCGAAGCTCTTGCGGATAGCGCCCTTGTCAATGATGAAAACGCCGCGCCAACGTGCATAAGCCTCCGCGCGGCCGGTGATATTCAACGCCAGCCATTCTGCCATGACGGTCCCGAGCTTTACGTCATTGGCGCTGCCGCCCTTCAGCGTCTCGGCGGCCTGACGAAGCGCGGCTTCCTGATCCGGCGCGGCGATTTCCGCGAGTATCTCCGCCGCCTCCGTGCGGCCTGGTGCAAGCCCAAGTTTTCGCGCCAGCGCAGCGCGCATCCCCGCCAAGCCTTGGCGCTTTTGCACGGCGTCCAACAGCTTTGCGCTGCCCCCGGCCATGGTGCCGATTACTTCGGAAAATTTTGTTGGCGCTTGGTATTTCGCCAAAACTGCCAAGGCCGAGCGATCCGCCCCACCGGCCAGCAGCGCATCGCGTTCGCGCGCCAGCAGCGCCCTTCCATCCTGTTCCTGCATCACCGCGAATTGCGGCGCCAAGCCCGCTTCCAGCGGAAAGGCGCGCAGCAAGGATTGCGCGAAACCATGCAGCGTTGAAATCCGCATACCGCCCGGCTGTTCCAGCACATCGGCAAAAAGCTGGCGCGCCGCGGCCAACCCCTCGCGCCCAGGCGCATGGCCGATCAGCTTCTGCAATATCTCCGCAAGCTTGGCGTCATCCGCGACCACCCATTCCCCAAGCCTAAGCGCCAACCGCGTGGCCATTTCTGCTGCTGCGGCCTTGGTAAATGTCAGGCACAGAATGCGCCCCGGCGGCACACCCGCCAGCAGCAGTCTGAGCAACCTATCCGTCAGCAGCTTGGTTTTTCCCGAACCGGCGGAAGCCTCCACCCAGGCAGAGATGGCAGGATTGGCAGCGCGTGTTTGCGCGTCCTCCGCACGCTTCCGGGCCTCGCTCATGACGCATCCTCATCGCCAGAGGCCCATTCATCCACCCGCGCCAGATGATCATAATCATCGCCAGGCGTGCCGCGTGCGGGGTGCGGGCGGCTTTCAAAAGGCGCATCACCCAGCAACATGCGCTGCGCCAAGGCGGCGATCCGCGTGCGCGCCAGATCGGCATAAAGCGTGCCATCCTTAGCTGTCGCGCCAAGGTCTGTCGCATCGCCCGGTGTCTCGCCGCCACTCAATTTCCAATAGACCAGCGCGGCGGCCTTGGCGTCTGCGCTGATTGTCGGATAGCCGCCGGCTTCCAGAATCATCGCCTCCAACGCCAATTGCGGCGCGGCGCCTGCAATAACTTGGGAAGTACCCGGCACCTGGCCAGTCTTGTAATCCAGAATGCGCCAACCGCCGCCGGCCAATTCGTCCACGCGATCAGCTGTGGCGACAATCTCCACATCACCACCGGCAAGATTCAGCGTCAGGCTGCCCTTATGTTCCGTCAGGCAACGCAGCAAACCGTTTTGCGCACGAAGTTGTTCTTCCTCGGCGATCACGAATTCGCCCATGCGCGTCATGCGCGGCCCCCAAAAGGCAAGCACACCAGGATGCACCGCTTCTTTCTGCAACGCCTCGGCACAGGCCCGATCCCACAAAGCGCGCGCTGCCTCGGCGCCCGGCCAGCCCGTGCCAAGCCCGGTCAGGAAAAACCGCATGGCGTGATGCACCAGCGTGCCATATTCCCGCGCGCCGATATCCGCATCCAGATCATCAAGTGGACGCAGGCGTAGGATGCGCGCCGCGTAAAAGGCGTAAGGATCGGCGATCAATAGCGTTGCGTCTGAAACACTCAAGCGGCGCGGGCGTACTTCGACCGGAGGGCTAAAGGCAGCACGCTTGCAGGGCTTTGGATCCTCCAAAGGTTCATCCAAAGCCGCCGCCCAGCGCGCTGCGGCGCTGGCGAGAAGCGCAATCTCGCCTTGACCCTTCAAGAAGGTTTCCAAGCGCGTCAGCCAGCGTGTCGGCACGCTTGGCGCGCCGCCGCGTTTGCGCGCGGTGGAAAGCACCAGTTCCGAAGCGCTAGCCGCGGCGTGGAAGAAATCCGCAGCTACACGGCCAATGCGCGCTTCCGGCGCAGGCAGGCCGAAACGCGCACGCATGGGCCGGCTCATCCAGGGACCGGGTTCGGTTGCTTGCGGCCAGATGTTTTCCTCAAGCGCGCCCAGAATCACACGATCGAAACTCTGCAACCGCGCTTCCAACAGACCGAGGATGGCAATGCGCGGATGTGCCGCCGTATCACGCTGCGCGCGAAAAGGTGGCGCTATCGGCCCGGCCAGCATGGCATCAAAAGCGCCGGGCCATGATGCGGCGGCGATGGGCGGCATTTCTGCCAGCGCTTCGCCGAGTGAGGCTAAATGCCGCGCCAAAGCTTCCCCTTCCTCACCGGCGTAAAGCCTGATTCCGCCGGGGAGTTCTGGCGTTGCGGCCAGCGCTTCCGCCGCCGCCAGGTGCAGCGCCAATAAATCAGCGGGCGGGCGTGATGGGCTTGGCGGCAATTCCGTGAAATCACCAAGCGCCGCCTGCAAGGCATCAACCAGCCCAATCAATTCGGTATCGCCCGCCGGCAAAGCCGCGCGCAGCGCTTGAAGCCCCGCAGCCGGCCGCGGCCCGCGCAGACACTTCCGCTCAAGGCCGCGCACAGCATCAAGCCAAACGCCGCGTTCCATCCCGGCGCTGCAAAGCGGATGCTTCAAAACCGCGAGCAACGCAGCAGGCGCAAAACCATCAGCAATCAGGCGCGCAATCAGGCGCAGAAACGCCGCTGCAGGCGCATCGGCCAAGGGCGCGCCGGCGCTATCATCCGCGGTGATCCCGTGGCGCGCGAGCTCTGCCGCCACGCGCCGCGCCAAATCGCGATCCGGCGTGATCAGTGCCGCGCGCTTGCCTGGCACCTCCACCGCTTCGCGCAGCAATAGCGCAATGGCGGCGGCTTCCTGTTGCGCATCGGCGGCTTGCAGCCGGCTGATGCCGGCAAGTGCGGCCTGCCAACGCGGCGCATCGCGTTCCGCCCAAACCGCCAAGCCCTCGGCCGGGCGCAGACTGCGCGCAAGCATCACCGCTCGATCTGCCGGCGCTGCGTGATGATCCACGCTACCCCAGGGGCGTAGCGCATTGGGCTCCACACCAAGATCGGACAGCAATTTCAATTGCCCTGCAAAGGGATGGCTCGGCGCGCGGCGAATGGCGTCAGCCAGGCTTGGCGTGATGGGCTCTGCCATGCCCTGCAAGACCAGCGCGCCATTTGGCAGGCTTGCAATGCAGCGGAGCAAAGCAGTGGCAGCGGGGATGGTGCCGCCCGCGCCAATACCGGCGGCGATCAGTTTTTCGCGCGGCGGTGCGGCTTCCAGGGCGCGACGCTGCGCAATCAGCGCACGCACGCGCGCAAGGCCAAGGTCCATCAGGCGCTGCGCTTGCAGCCATTGGTTCCAATCGCGCACCACCGCCTGCAATAGCCGTGTCGTGATCTGCCAATGCACAGCCAACTTATCCGGCACCAGGCCATCAAGCCGCGCGAGCCAGCTTGCCGCGAAATCTGTTGGGTGCGCACTTTCAATCAGATCAAGATCGGCTTCTTCAAAGGCTATTTCATCAAAAAGTGTCGCAAGCTCGCCGGCCAATAACCAAGCCTGTTCAGCGCCCAGCGGCCCGCCATAGCGGCGCGGAATGCCAAGCACAACGCGCGAGAGCACCGCTTGCCGCGTGAGGGGAGCCACCGCCGGCGGCAGGTCAAGCAAGGCGGGCAGCGCCAATTCATCTGCCTCTTCCACCGAAAGCCCGGGCAGAGCGCGCATGCGCGGCAGCAATAGTGCGCGGCCACCGGCTGCGGTCAGAAAAGCTTCGCGTAAGGCGCGCGCGGCGCGGCGTGTGGGCAGCAGCAGCGTATAGGTCGCGAGTGCAGCGGGATCATCGTGGGGCACTTGCGCGAGCAATCCTTCGGCCAGCGCGGGCAGGAAGCGCTGTTCGGCAGGGATGGCGAAAACGCGCAAGGGCGGCGCTTTAGAACAACGCGCGGGTCACGCCGCTGCGCAAAACATCTTCGGCATGTTCCAGATCATCGGGGGTGGATAGATGAAACCACACCCCATCATGCACCAACCCATAAAGCCGCCCGGCTTCAATCGCGCGATTCCAAAGCCTGTTCAGGCTGAAGGCGCCGCTTGGTACATCGACAAATAGCGCCGGTGAGAGGATTTGAACGCCACCAAAAAGATAGGGCGAAACCTCGCCTTCTTCCGGCCGGCGAATGGCGCCCATAGGATCAAGCATGAAATCGCCGCGCCCGACCTCGCCCGCGATTTGCGCCGTGCGAATCAGCAGCAAAAGCCCGTCCATGCGATCAGGATCGAAGGCTGCGGCCAGGCGCTTCAATGCGGGATGCGGGCCATCCAGCCAGAAGGCGTCTCCATTCACTATCGCGAAGGGCGCATCACCCAAATTGGTCAAGGCGCGCGCCACACCGCCGCCAGTCTCAAGAAGGGTTTCCTCGCGTTGCAGCGTGATGCGTGGCGCGCTGCGTGCGTTCACGCAAGCCGCGACCTGATCCGCCAACCAATGCGCATTCACCACCGCGTCCGCGACACCCGCATCGGTCAGGCGGTCCAGCGCATGATCAAGCAGGCTACGCCCCGCCAAGGGCAGCAGGGGTTTGGGCATGGCTTCCGACAATGGGCGCATGCGCGTGCCAAGGCCGGCCGCCAGAACCATGGCGTGGGAGAGGGTGATCATGCAGGCTCCTTCGCCGCATCGGGGTTGCGGCGCAAGTGGCGCGGCAGGGCTGCATCCAACCACAGGCGCAGCGGCGTGGTGGCGGGGTGTTCCAGGGCTTCGCCCAAAAGCCGCCAGCAGCGCGGCCCGTGGACAAGGTAATGCGGCTTGTTGTCGCGTCGCGAGAGCCGCACCCAAAGTGCTGCCACGCGCAAATGGCGTTGCGCGGCACAGGCGGCCATGGCGGCGGTGAAGTCATCCCGAGCAACACTTGGCCGGGCGGCGAAGTAGCGTTCAAGCGCGGCATCGCGCGCGGCTGTAGCCACATCGCGCCGCGCATCTTGCACCAAGGAAACCAAATCATAGGCCGGGTGCCCTAGCCCGGCATCCTGGAAATCGAGCAAGCCGGTGCGCCGCGCGCCCGCGCGCGCTTCAAGCCGCATCAGATTGGCCGGGAAGTAGTCCCGATGCACAAAACCTTGCGTATCGGCGAAAGGGGCGAGCATGGCGCGCAGCGCTGCATCAAGCCCAGCACGCAGATCATCACCGGGCGCGCTGCCCATCA
>JAPLOJ010000088.1:0-25830 GCA_026400795.1 Alphaproteobacteria bacterium | reverse complement strand
GTCGCCGCGGTCGCCCGCGCCATGGCCGCTGCATCCCAGGCGGGTAGGCCGGGCGGCGGGCGTGCTTCATGGAGCGCGGCAAGCGTTTCGGCTGCTTCGGCGTAAAGCGCAGGGGCAGGCGCGCCGGTATCGAGCAGCGCGGCATGGGTGGCGTCGCCGAAGTCTTCCAGCAGCACCAGGCCGGCTTCGGGATCGGCGGCGATGATCTCGGGCGCGGAAAGCCCTAGCCCCAGGATATGGGCGGCTATGGCGATGAAGGGGCGCGTGTTTTCCGGCGGCGGTGCCTCCATCAGCAGCGCCGGGCGCGGGCCGCCCAGCAGCCGCGTATAGCGCCGTGCCGAAGCGTCAGAGGGCAAGGGGGCAAGCCGTGCCGCACCAAAACCGGCAGCCTGCAGGAAAGCGGCGATCATGGGCGCAACCCTTCAAGCCTGGCATCCCAACCGCTCAGCACCACATGCCGCGCTTCTTCGGCTGCGCCGGGCGTCAGGTGGATGCGGAGCGCATCGGGCGGCGCAAGTGGCCCAAGCCGTTCGGGCCATTCGACCAGCACAATCCCCTCCCGCGCCTCATCCCAGCCGAGTTCCCCAAGGCCCGCGGGGCCAGACAGGCGATACAGGTCGAAATGATGCGCGGGGCCGACCGGCAAATCATAGCTTTGCACCAGGGTGAAGGTGGGGCTTGGCACTTCAAGCGCGGCATCGCCGGTCGCGGCGCGCAGCAGGGCGCGGGCAAAGGCGCTTTTGCCGGCGCCAAGGGGCCCTTCCAGCAGTACCGCATCGCCGGGGCGCAGCAATGGCGCAAGCCGCGCCGCCAGCGCTTCTGTCGCCGCCAGATCGGGCAAATCCAAGGCAATTTCCATCAGCCCTTGATCCCCCCTTCTCGTGAAAGCTTTGAACACTGCGAAGTTCCGTCTATCACGCCCCCAGGATTCGGGGGAGAGCCCATGCCGGCCGAGATTGAAACCGATGTCGCGATTATTGGCGCGGGCCCTGTCGGTCTTTTCGCGGTGTTTGAATGCGGCATGCTGCGCATGAAATCCGTGGTGATTGATGCGTTGGAAGCAATCGGCGGGCAATGCACGGCGCTTTATCCCGAAAAGCCGATTTTCGATATTCCCGCCCATCCGCAAATCGCCGGCGCTGATTTGATTGGCAAGCTTGAAGAACAGGCCGCGCCCTTCGCGCCGCAGTATCTTTTCGGCCGGCGCGTTGAGAGCTTGCGCCAGGAAGCGGGCGCGCTGGTGCTGGGCACCTCCGCCGGCGATACCATTCGCGCCAAGGCAGTGATCCTGGCGGCTGGTGCCGGCGCCTTCGGCCCCAATCGCCCGCCCTTGGCCGGGCTTCCGGGGTACGAAGCTTCGGGCGCTGTGCGCTACATGGTGGCGAAGCGGGAAGAATTTCGCGGCAAGCGCGTGGTGATTGCGGGCGGTGGGGATTCCGCCGTGGATTGGGCGCTGTCACTCAAGGACATTGCTGCCAAGGTGGTGGTGGTGCATCGCCGCCCAAAGTTCCGCGCCGCGCCGGAGACCGCCGCGCAATTGGAAGCCGCCGCCGCAAGGGGAGAGGTGGAAATGGCCATCCCCTATCAGCTGCATGGCCTGAAGGGCGATGGCGCCAGGTTGGAAGCGGTGGAATTGGCAACCCTGCAAGGTGAAACCCGCGATGTGCCGGCGGATCACTTGCTCGCGTTTTTCGGCCTTTCCATGGATTTGGGCCCGATCGCCGATTGGGGGCTTGGGCTTGAACGCAGCCATGTCAGCGTCACACCTTCCACCTGCGAGACCAATATCCCCGGCGTCTACGCCATTGGCGATATCGCGACCTATCCGGGCAAGCTGAAGCTGATCCTGCAAGGTTTCTCTGAGGCCGCCATGGCAGCGCATGCGATCCACCCGCGCGTTTTCCCCGATACCGCGCTGCATTTCGAATATTCCACCAGCAAAGGCGTGCCCGGCGCGGCGTGAGCATCACATGCTGAAACTCATCCGTATTTTCGCTTTTCTGCTGATCGCCATCCTTGGCGGGCTATGGGGGCTTGCCTGGTATGTGCGTGCGCCTGGGGAAGCCATGGGCGATGCCTTCCTGCGGCAATTGGCGCAGTTTGGCGGGGCGGATATGCCGGCACCTTCCGCAGGTGGCGTGCAATTGCCGCAAGGCATCGCACTCGGCGGTGCTTTCAGCTTGCAGGATCACACCGGCCAACGCGTCACGGAACGCGCCTTCGCGGGGAAGCTTGGCCTGATCTATTTCGGCTTCACCTATTGCCCGGATGTCTGCCCGACGGAATTGGGCCTGATGGCATCCGCGCTTGATCTGCTCGGCCCCGATTCGGCGCGGGTGCTGCCCATGCTGATCACCATAGACCCGGCGCGCGACACGCCCGAAGCCCTGGCCGATTACGTTTCCCGCTTTCATCCAGCCTTGATCGGTTTGACCGGTACTGATGAGGAAATCGCCGCCGCCGCCCGGGCATTCCGCGTCTATTACAGGAAAGTCCATCCCCCAGGGGCGAGTGACTACCTGATGGACCATTCATCCTTCATCTATCTGGTCGGGCCGGATGGCAAGGTGCGCCAGCTTTTCCGCCCGAATACGCCGCCCGAGACCATCGCCGCGGCCATTAAAGGACAGATGCGCCAGCTTTAGGCCTGCCCCCTGCTTTCAAGGTGAAAATTTTTTTGCTAGCGTCAGAGAAACGGTTGAGCCGAAAAACTTCGGAGCAAAAAGGGATGCTGGATGGAAAACGACGTCACCGACAGGGATGAAAGCGCTGAACGTGGCGCGGCCGGCGCCCCAAGACACACAAGAAGGTTGTCGGATAAAATTCTGATTTCCTTTCATCATGCCTGTGACCAGGCGGATTTCGATGTCGCGAATGACCTTTTGGTTATTCTGGAAAAGATGCTGAAGCGGCCCAATGCGGGTTCGGATAGCAATCGCCGCAAGAGCATCGAAAGCCTGGTAGCCGCGCATGAAAGGCTTTGGCTGCTGCGCCACCCGGAAGCACGCGAAAGCTAATTCGGATTGATTGGCGCCGCATCGCGCAGGATCGCCTCGGCGGCCTCGGTGAAGCGACCATCGGCTTCGTGCAGTATTAGCCCAGGCAGGATTTTTGCCGGGCCGCGCGCCCCCTTGCGGGCGCGGAGCAACACCCGCTTGGCGGCAATGCCGGCGCGTGGCCAAAGCGGCAGCAATTCCATGGCACCAAAGCCAGCTTCCCGCATGGCCGCTACTGCCGCGTCAAAACGCGCGGCGGGCAGGATCAGGCTCAGGCTGCCGCGCGGCGCGATGGCGGCGGCCAGAAACCCAACCCAATCTGCCAGGCCCGGCCCCGCTTCATGCGTGGCCGCCCGGCGGATGGCGCCAGGCGGGGGCGTACCGCCCGGCCAATAGGGCGGATTGGCAAAGCCATGCGCCACGGGGCCAAGCCGGCGCGCCAGCGCCAGATCCGCGACATCTCCTTGCTCGATCTGGGCCATAAGCCCCGCCCGCGCGGCATTGTCGCGCGCCAGCGCCGCCATGGTGGCTTCACGTTCCACCGCGCGAATCGCAAGCCCCGGCACGCGGGCCGCCAGGCACAGGAAGGCCGCACCACTGCCGGGGCCGGCCTCCAGCACTGTCTCTCCGGGTTTGGCGGGGATGAAGGCGGCCAGCAGCACGGCATCCAGCCCGGCACGAAAGCCCTGCCGCGGTTGGCGCAGCGCCACACGGCCATTCAGCAGGTGATCTTCGGTGAAGTCTTCAGGTGAGGAGGTCACGTGCCTTCCTCCTCCCCCGCCTCACGCAGGATGCGCCGTGCTTGTGCCTCATCCTCATCCAGCACGGCCAAGCGGCGCGGAAAGGCGCCAATGCCGCCTTCAACGGCGCTGATATGCTGATCCAGCAGCACAGTTTCGATACCCGCATCCCGCAGCAAAGCTTGCAGGAAGCCAAGCCTGATCGGGTTATTGCTGCTGACCAAGACACGCATTGGGATTCTCTCCACCGGCCACCTTCGCTTGCCGGTCCGGCATGTGGCGCCTATGGTGCGACGCGCAAATAAAGGTGAGCAAGAGTGGATTTAGCGCCTCAGCAAATGCCTGGCGAGGATCGGGGTCGGGGGGAAGATGCCCTGACCGCGCTGACGGCGCTTGTCCAGGATGATCTGGAAGCCTGCAACCGCCTGATCGTTGAGCGGATGCAAAGCCAGGTGGCACTGATTCCGCAATTGGCCGCGCATCTGGTCGCGGCCGGCGGGAAAAGGCTGCGGCCCTTGCTGACTTTGGCTGCCGCGAAGCTCTGCGGCTATCAGGGCGAACGGCATGTCTCCCTCGCGGCCTGTGTGGAATTCATTCACACGGCGACGCTGTTGCATGATGATGTGGTGGATGAAAGTGCCCTTCGGCGCGGCCAGGCCAGCGCCAATGCGCTGTTCGGCAATAAGGCTTCCGTGCTGGTCGGTGATTTCCTGTTTGCCCGCGCCTTTCAATTGATGGTGGCGGATGGGTCGCTTGAAGTGCTGCGCATCCTGTCCACCGCCGCGGCGACGATTGCCGAGGGCGAAGTGCTGCAATTGATGACGCAGAATGATACCGCGACCACGGAAGACCAGTATCTGGCGGTGATCGAAGGCAAGACCGCCGCGCTTTTCGCCGCCGCCACCGAAGTGGGCGCGGTAATCGCAGATCGCCCTAATGCGGAGCAGGTGGCACTCTTCGATTACGGCGGCGCGCTTGGTATCGCGTTCCAGCTGGTAGATGACGCGCTGGATTACGCCGCCGATCAGGAAGCGCTTGGCAAGACCGTCGGTGATGATTTCCGCGAAGGCAAAATCACCCTGCCCGTATTGCTCGCTTTCGCGCGCGGGTCTGAGGAAGAACGCGGCTTCTGGCGCCGCGTGCTGGAAGAAGGCGACCAGCAGGACGCCGATCTGGCCACCGCCATGGCGCTGATGACGAAATACGACACAATTGGTGAAACGATTACCCGCGCGCGGCGCTATGGTGAGAAGGCGATTTCTGCCTTGGATATCTTCGCTGATAGCCAGGAACGCCGCGCGATGGTGGACGTGGTACGCTTTTGCATTGATCGGGCGCGGTAAGCCGCCAGTCGTTACGGCTCTCGCTGCATCAAGGCCGCCACATCGCGGTCCCGCGCATCCTCACTGCTGCCCAGGCCTTCAATCACGCCATGCTGATCCTGTTCCGGCCTGTTCTGGCTGAGCTTGCGCTTGCCAATCAGCGTTTCAATTTCCAAGCGTAGCCCAACAATGCCCTTGAGCTGTGAGGCGATGAAGGCCTCCGGGGCATCATCCACCGCCCAAGGCTTGGCGCGCGGGGCTTCATGGTGATTGGTCAGCCGATCCACCAGCGCATGCAGCCGCGCCGCATCCTCAAACACCTCAATCGCGCCAATGGCGTGCACGGCGACATAATTCCAGGTTGGCACGACCTTCCCGTGTTCGCGCTTGGAGGCATAAAAAGACGGAGAGACATAAGCCTCAGGCCCCATGAAAATGGCGCGCGCACGGCCCGCCGCCGCAATCCCGCGCCAATGCGTATTCGCGCGGGCCAAATGGCCGTAAAGCGTGCCGTGCTTGCCTTCATCGGCCACGAATTGCAGCGGCACATGGGTGGCTTCCGGCACACCATCCGCCCCCGCACTGACCAGAATAGCCAGCCGAGCCTCTCGCAGGATGGCGTGCAGGATTTCCGGGCGGTCTTCACGGAACAAGGGCGGGTTATACATCCGGGTCTTCTCCAAACTTGGATTGCTGTTAGCCTGTCCTGGTTATGGGGAAAAGTCGTATGTCTCATGAATTGATCCGCCTGAGTGCTTCGGAAGCTGCTGCCAAGCTGAAAGCGGGCGATATCACGCCGCTTGACCTGATTGACGCGGCCGAGGCGCGCATTGCCGCGGTGGATGGCGATGTGAATGCGCTCCCCACTCTTTGCCTGGACCGCGCGCGCGACCATGCCCGTGCGCTGATGGCGGGCAAGCGGCGCGAAGCGGAAAATGAGGCCGGCTGGCTTGGCGGCATCCCCGTTGCCATTAAGGATCTGGCGGAAGTGGCCGGCGTGCGCACCACCTATGGCAGCCCGATCTTCGCCGATTACGTGCCGAAGGAAAGCCATCCCTTGGTGGAGCGCATCGAACGCAAGGGCGGCATTGTCATTGCCAAATCCAATACGCCTGAATTCGGTGCGGGTGGTTCGACCTTCAATGAGGTGTTCGGCCGCACGCGCAATCCTTGGAATACATCGCTCACCTGCGGTGGTTCTACCGGGGGCGGCGCGGTTGCCTTGGCCACAGGCCAGGTATGGCTCTCGCATGGGTCGGATCATGGGGGGTCTCTGCGCCGCCCCGCGACCTATTGTTCCGTGGTGGGGC
Source organism: Alphaproteobacteria bacterium (assembly GCA_026400795.1). Classification (GTDB taxonomy): domain Bacteria; phylum Pseudomonadota; class Alphaproteobacteria; order Acetobacterales; family Acetobacteraceae; genus Neoroseomonas. The sequence continues at coordinate 19,462 of JAPLOJ010000088.1, read as the reverse complement.
TGCGCCCTTCGCCGGGGCGCGTTAGTCGTGGGACGGCGGATGATCTCTATTCGCCGCTTTCGGTGAATGGGCCAATGGCGCGCAATATTCCCGATCTGGCGCTGTTTTTGGACAGCATGGCGGGTTGGGATTTGGCCGATCCGCTGACCTGGGAAGCGCCGGCGCGCCCCTATGTGGCGGCGGTTGCGGCAGCGGAGACTGAGGCACCGAAGCGCATCGCCTTTACCGCTCGTTTCGGTGGCGCGATTTCGATGGACCGGGAAACCGAGGAAATTTGCGCGCACGAAGTGCGGCGCTTTGAAGCGCTCGGCGCCGTGGTGGAAGAAGCCCATCCCGAGATTGGCGATTTGAATGAGGCGTTTCTGGTGCTGCGCAGCCAGCATTTCGTGGTGGACCGCGAAAAAATGCTGAAGGAGCATAGGGACAAGATCAAGCCCGACATCATCTGGCAAACCGAACGCGGCCTGCAGGAAACTGCATCGCGGCTTGCTTGGGCCGAACATGAACGCCGGCGTTTCTTCATCAGCATGCGCGATCTGTTCAAGCGCTATGATGTGCTGATCACGCCGGGTGCCGCCACGCCCGCCTTTGATGTGATGCTGCGCGCGCCAGAGAGCATCGGCGGCAAGAAGCTGGAAAACTACATGGGCGGGTCGCTTATCAATGCCTTCGCCACGCTGGCGGGCTGCCCCGCTGTGGCGGTGCCTTGCGGCTTTGATCAATATGGCAGGCCGGTTGGGCTGCATATTGTGGCACCCCCGCGGCAGGATGCGCGCGCCTTGCAGGTGGCGGCGCTGTTTGAGAAAATGACCGGCCTCGACAAGCTTTTGCCCATTACGCCACGGCCCGGAACCGTGCCACCGGCTGAGGGAGGATGATCGTGCAGCGCCGTTCCCTATTGCTTGCAACTGGCCTTCTGGCCACGCCCATTCTGGCGCGGGCGCAGGATTTCCCTGTGCGCCCCATGCGCGTGGTGGTGCCCTACGCGCCTGGCGGGCAATCCGATACGGTGATGCGCTTGCTTATTCCGCGCATGGCTGAATTTCTCGGCCAGAACATCATTGTGGAAAATCGCAGCGGCGGCGGGGGCACGATAGGCGCCGGCATCGTCGCGAATGCGCCGGCGGATGGCTATACGCTGTTCTTTGAAAGCTTTGCCTTTGCCGTGGCGCCGCTGATCCATCGCGGTCTGCCGTTTGATTATGAAGCCGCCTTTGTGCCGATCGGCCAAGCGGTGGCGCTGCCCTATGTGCTGGTGACCAAGCGCGATTACCCGGCGCGCAATGTCGCGGAATTCATTGCATCGGTGAAGGCGCAGCCTGGCTTCACCTATGGCACGCCGGGCATTGGCACCATCGGCCATCTGGCCGGCGCGCTTTTGGAATTGCGCGCGGGCATCAAGATGGAGCATGTGGCGTATCGCGGCGGCGCAGAGAGTGCGCGCGATGTTGCTGCCGGCAATACTGATGGCGCCATCGGCACGGCCAATAGCTTCGCGCCTTTGATCCAGAGCGACCGCGCCCGCGGCATTGCACTCACCAGCGGTGAACGTCGCGGCAGCCTTTCGCATTTGCCGACTTTGGCTGAAAGCGGCTTTCCCGGTTTTGATCTGACAAGCTGGAACGGGCTGTTCGCACCAACTGCGACACCCGGGCCGATCCGCGCCCGGTTGGAAGCGGCGCTGCGCCATGCCACCACGGATGAACCAACGCGCCAAAGGCTGGCCGCTTCCGGCAATGATGTGGTGACGGACCGCAAGGACCGGGAATTGGTACGGCAATTGATCCGCGAGACGGGCCTCAAGATCGAATAGGGCTGGCTTTACCTTTCGCCCGGTTCGGGTCAGCTTTCACCCATGACCCTCGCCGCCGCCATCATCCCCGTCACGCCATTCCAGCAAAACTGCGCCCTGATCTGGGATCAGGAAACCAAGCGCGGCGTGGTCATAGACCCAGGCGGGGATGTCCCGCGCATTGAAGGCGCGATTGCCGAAGCCGGCATCACCATTGACCGCATTCTACTGACGCATGGCCATATGGATCATGCCGGCGGGGCGGCGGAATTGGCTGAGGCGCTCGGCAATATCCCCATTGAAGGCCCGCATCGTGCCGATGCCTTCCTGCTGGATGGTCTGGTGGAACAGGGTGCCAAATATGGGCTGGAATGCCGCGCCGTCACACCCGATCGCTGGCTTGAAGAAGGCGAACAGGTTGAGATCGCCGGCATCGCCTTTGATGTGCTGCATTGCCCGGGCCACACACCGGGGCATGTGGTCTTCGTCAATCCAGATATGGGCATTGCGATTGTGGGCGATGTACTGTTTCAGGGCTCCATCGGGCGCACGGATTTTCCCTATGGGGATACAGCTTCTTTGCTGAATGCCATTCGTACAAAACTGTTCCCGCTTGGTGATCACATCCAATTCCTCTGCGGCCATGGGCCGGCTTCCAGCTTCGGCGCGGAACGGCAGAGCAATCCTTTTGTCGGAGAAGGCGCAGCATGAGCCCGGTGATTGAAACCGCGACCCCTCCCTTGCCGGTGACACGGCCGGAATTGGTCGGCATGTCGCCTGCGCGGCTCGCGCGCATACGCCCGGCGATGGAACGCGAAATGGCGGCGGGCCGGCTGCCTGGCTGCGTTGTCGCCATCGCGCGGGATGGCAAGCTGGTGCATCTGGAAGCGATTGGCTGGAGCGATCCCGAAAGCCGCGCGCCGATGCGGGCCGATGCGATTTTCTCCATCGCTTCCATGACCAAGCCGGTGACCGGCGTGGTGGCGCTTTCGCTGATTGAAGAAGGGCGGCTGCTGGTGACGGACCCGGTCGGTGCTTGGTTGCCACAACTCATGCACATGCAGGTGGCGAAGCCAACACCCGCGATGCTTTCAGGCAAAGGTCCCATTGAAACTGAAGCGGCAAGACGCCCCATGACGGTGCAGGATGCCATGCGCCACACGACAGGTCTGGTCTATGGCGGGCGCGATGGTACGGCCGTGCATGCCGTGGCACCCCCTGGTTCCTTTTGGGTCGCTGAGAATATGGATACGGAAGGTTTTGCTGAGACGCTTTCTGGCCTGCCGCTGCGTCATCATCCAGGGACGGTCTGGGAATATGGGCTTTCCACCGATGTGCTGGGCGGGGTTGCGGAACGCGCGGGCGGTGCCTCGCTTGGTGCGTTGATGCGGGAACGTGTTTTCGCGCCGCTTGGCATGGAAGAAACCGGCTATGTGCTGCCGGCGGAGAAACTGGCGCGGTTTGCGCGGCCCTTTGCCAAGGACCCGGTTACCGGCGCGGCGCAATCCGTGGAAGCGCCGATGCGCGCGCCGAAAATGGAAACTGGCGGCGCGGGCTTAGTTTCAACTGCCAGCGATTATCTGCGCTTTGCCGAGATGCTGCGCGCAGGGGGCACGCTGAATGGCGTGCGAGTGCTGGCGCCGCAGACGGTTGCCTGGATGGCTTCCGATCATTTGCAGGGCATCGAAAATCGCGTGGCCGGCATGGACCCTGCCTTGGAAGGCTATGGCTTTGGCCTGACGGTTGCCGTGCGGCTGGCACGAGGCGGGTCGGGCCTCATGGGCGCGCCTGGCGCCTTTGGCTGGTCCGGCGTTTGGGGCACGTATTTCTGGGCCGATCCAGCGGAACGGCTGAGCGTTGTCTTCATGGCCCATGTGCCGGGCGAATTGCGCCAGCGCTATCGCCGGCTTATCAATATGCTGACTTATCAAGCGATTGAGGCTTGAAGCGCATTCTGCTTGCCTAATCCCCCCAATCAAATCTAGCCTATTCGGCAAGGCTTCTTGTCACAGAAAAGGGAAGCAGGGATGAAACGCAGAGGGTTTTTCGCAGGTGCCGTGCTTTTGGCCGCACCCGCCATTGTGCAAGCACAAGCTGTTGGCAATTGGCCAGGCACACGCCCGGTCAGGATCATTCACCCATCGCAAGCGGGCGGGCCGGGCGATATCTATACGCGCCTGCTGTGCGATCATTTCGCGCGCGTCTTTGGCGGCACTTTCGTCACCGAAAATCGCGTGGGCGGCACGGGCACCATTGGCACCGCGGCGGTCGCACAAGCTGCGCCCGATGGTTGGACGCTGCTGCTTTCATCCAATACCGCGCACATCGTTTCGCCACTTGTGCTGCCGAGTGTGCCTTATGATCCGGTGCGTGCCTTCACCGCAGTGGCGGCGATTTATCGCTATGGGATGATGCTGATCGTCTCACCCAAGCTACCGGTGAGGAGTACGGCGGAATTCATTGCCTGGGCCAAGGCCGGCAATCGGGAAGTGAATATGGCAAGCCAGGGTATTGGCAGTGTCGGGCATATGATGGCCGAACGCTTCCATCAGCGCGCCGGTTTTCCGCGCGTGCATGTGCCCTATCGCGGCGGCCCGGCGGGTATTTTGGCGGTATCTCAGGGGGAAAGCGATTATATCTTCGACAATATCGGCAATGCCGGGGCGATGATCCGCGATGGCATGCTGCGCGGGCTTTCACTCACGGGGCGCAATCGCGCGCCGCAAATGCCGGAAGTGCCGACCTTGGAAGAAGAAGGCTATCCCGGCTTTTATGAAACCGTCTGGTTCGGGCTTTACGCCCCCACCGGCACACCGCGCGCGATCATCGAAAGGCTGAATGCCGAAACCAATCGCTGGATCGAAAGCCCCGCAATCAAGCAAAGAATGGCCGAAGGCGCGCATGAACCCATGGTGGGCACGCCGGAAGCGATGGATGCCTATTGGTCGGAAGAACGCCGGCTATGGGCCGCGCTGGTGAATGAAACCAAGGCGACCTTGAATTGATGAAGCCCGGCATGCGGCAACGGCGCCATTTTCCCGGCAAGGTTATTGCCGCATGACCAAGGCGCTGCCCATCAAGACCGCGCTCGTCACCGGCGCCACTGAGGGCATTGGTCAGGCGACCGCCTGGGCGATGGCTGATGCTGGGCATGATGTGATCGTCACTGATCTTGAAACCGGCAGCCTGGCGGAGACCATCAGCGGTATCGAAGCCAAAGGCCGGCGCGCATTGGGCCTGCCGCTTGATCTCCGCCAGGAGGCGAGCATCACCGCCGCACTCGAAAAAGCCGTGCAAATGTGCGGGCCGATTGGCCTTTTGGTGAATAATGCCGGCTGCATCTTGAATAAGCCCGCCATTGATGTCGGTTGGTCCGAATGGGATCAGGTGATGGATGTGAATCTGAAGGGCAGCTATTTCCTCACCACGCGCTTTGCTGCGCGCTGCATCGCGGAAGGGCGGGCGGGTATCGTGATCAGCGTTGCCTCCACCCATGGGCTGGTCGGCATCGCGGATCGTTCTGTCTATAGCATTTCAAAAGGCGGCCTGGTGCAAATGACCCGCGCGCTGGCGATTGAATGGGCCAGTGCCGATATTCGTGTGAATGCCGTGGCGCCCGGCACAGTGCTTACGCCGTCGCGGGCACGTCTGCTTGCAGATCCAGCGCGGCGGCAGCGCATGCTGGACCGCATTCCCATTGCGCGCTTTCCAAGCGCCGAGGAAGTGGCCGCCGCCATCGCCTATCTGGCAAGCCCACTGGCGGCGGCGGTGACCGGACAGATTTTACCAGTAGATGGCGGGATAACCGCCTACTGAAAACGCGGCGCGGATCAGGCACGCGCCTTGCGACTACAGTGTCGCTTCAGGACCAAACCTTGGAATGAAAACGCGCCCGTCTGACCGCACGCCGGGGTTCGGCTGAAGCCCGGCGGCGGCGCGCGTCACCTCCGCAATCAGTCGCGCCACTTCGCCTTCCAATTCGAACAACCGCCCCGAATCTCCGGGGCGAAAGGCTGCCGTCGCACGCACGCGCAATTCCTGACCTGCCACGCCCGTAGAACACGCCACATGCAGCAGGCCCTGCCCCTGCGCGACGCTGCGCCCAGTGACGCAACGCTGAGAAGGCGCATCGGGAATCCAAACCATACGCATGCGCGCCACATTGCCTGGCGCAAAGGCGCGCACCGTTGCCTTACTGGCATTGAAGCCGGCGGCGACAGCCGGTGAGGCCAAGCCATCCGGCAGCACCATGCCGTGATCATTCACCCCAACCGTCGCCCAGCTTGCATTGCCTGGGATCGTGTAGCGCACATAAAGCTGGGTCAGGCCATTGCGCGCGATGACACTTTCATCCGGTGGGCCCACGGCGCGCACCCAAGGGCCAACGCGCAGCGGCAGCCGCGCCGCTACCGCCTTGGTGGTTTCCGTTGGTATCGAATACGGGAGCTCAACGCCCCCCGGTCCCGGCGGTCCGGGCAGGTTATTCGGGTAAAGCTGGGTCACCGTCACATCTGGGACCGGCGCCGTTGAAACCGGCTGCGCTTCAGGCGGCAGCGCCTGCTGCGCACAGCCCAGCGCCAAGGAAGCGCATAGCAGGGCAAGGGCCGCGCCGCGCATTACACGCGCTCACTGATTTTGATGGCGATTTTGCAGCCGGTTTTGATTGCGGCGCTCAGTAGCCGATAGGCCGGCGCCTGTTCCGCCTCATGTTCCAGGCCCGTGTCGCGATGTTCCAATTCCTCGGCGCGGAAGCGGGCGATATCGGTGCGGAGTTCCGCCTCATCATCGCCAAGCGTGTCTTCCTGGGCGCGGTAATGCTCATCAATCGCTTCTTCCACGGCAACGGTGCAGGCCATGGCGCCGCGATGGCCAAGCAGCGCGCTCGCCGCACCCAGCGCGAATCCCGCGACATGCCAGAAGGGTAGAAGCGCAGTGGGGCGCACGCGGCGTTCGCCAATCAGGCGGGAGAATGTGTCCAGATGGACCTGTTCCTGCGCCTTCATATGTTCGATCAGCGGGCCGTATTTGGCGCGGCCCAACACGGCCAATTGGCCCTCATAAATGCGCTTGGCGCCATATTCGCCGGCATGGTCCACGCGGATGGTGCGTTCCACCACGTCACGCGCCGTGGGGTCGCCGGGCAGGCGGTATTCGGCGGTTTTCTGCGTCATGCTCTGGCTCCTTGCCGGGCGAGGCCGAGGGAAAGCGCCCCAAGGCCAAGACCATACAGCATATTCATGGCCGCCATTGAAATGGGAAGGCCGGAAATAAGAAAGGCGGGGGCGTCGCAGGGCTTATTCGGCGTGGGGGCCAGACTTTTCAGCATATCCTCGATGCTCATCGCCCCGTCGGCGGTGGCGGCCTTGCAGCCGGCAAGCGGCGATGGCCAGAAGCCTTGCTCCACCCCCAGATGAAACCCGCCCAAAACCCCGGAAGTGAGCGCGGCCAAGCCGGCCAAGCCCAGCAGCACCCCAGCGACACGCGGCAGCACCAGCGCCAGGGCCGCCAGCCCCGCCGCCAGCCAATAGGGCCAGCGCTGCCACAGACAAAGCTCGCACGGCGCCAGCCCCAGCCAGGTTTCGCTGGCCAAGGCCAAAAGCGGGGCAGCGGCGGCCAGGGCCAATACAATAAGGGCGCGCTTCATGGAGGACAGATTGCGCGCCACGGCGCCGCTTGCAACTGGACCCATCACGCGGGGGGCTTTAGGCTCATCACCGACAAGGGAGAAAAGCGATGCGCAAGCTTTGGGGCCGGACCAGTTCCAGCAATGTGATGAAGGTGCTGTGGCTGATGGAAGACGGCGCCTTTGGCCGCACCAAGGAACCGGAATACCGCGCCATGAACCCCATGGGCCTGGTGCCGACCTTGCAGGAAGAAGATGGCTGGGCGCTGTGGGAGAGCAACACGATCTGCCGGTACCTATGCAATACCGAAGCGCCGGATAGCCCGATCTACCCGCGCGATGCCCGCCAAAGGGCGGCCGTGGAAACCTGGATGGATTGGACGCTCGGCCACCTGACCGCACCAATGGTGACGATCTTCTTCACCCATGTACGCCTGCCGGAACCGGAACGCGATTGGAAGGCGGAAGCCAAGGCGCGGGAAGATGCGGGGCGGCTTTGGGGCATGATCGAAAAACAGCTTGAAGGCCAGCGCTTTCTCTGTGGTGATAACCTTACCTTGGCTGACCTCACGCTCGGCTGTTGGGTGCATCGCTGGCATGTGCTGCCGATTGAACGCCCGAGCCTGCCCAATCTGCGCCGCTATTATGATACGCTGCTGACGCGCCCGGGCTTCACCAGCCATGTTGCTCTTCCCCTAGCTTGAAGGAAAAACGCCATGACCACCACCACGACCAGCCATGCCGAATCTTCTGAATTTATTCGCGGGCTGCGCCCGTTTTTCGAATATCGTGATCTTGGCATCAATGGCGCCACTGGCGGCGCCTTTGGCGCGCATGTCATCCGCGCCATTCCGGGTGCCCATGCGACGGGGCAATGGCACACCCATAATCTGAAATTCCAGATGTTCTTCGTGCTGAAGGGCTGGGTGCGCTTTGAATATGAGGATATCGGCGTGAAGGAATTCCGCGCCGGCGATAGCTGCTATCAGCCGCCCTTGGTGAAGCATCGCGAAGTTGCCCATTCGGAAGATTTGGAATTGATCGAAATCACGGGTCCAGCGGAATTCGAAACCAAGGATGTGTGAACCACGCCTATAAGGGCGGGTGAGACAGGAAGAAGTATAATGTCGCGATCTGTGATCGTGCTCGGCGCCGGCATGGTCGGCGTTTCCATCGCGCTGCATTTGCAACGCCGCGGCGCGCAAGTTGTGCTGCTGGATCGCGCGCCGCCGGGGGAAGGTGCTTCCTTCGGCAATGCGGGGCTGATCCAGCGGGAAGCGGTGCATCCGCATCCCTTCCCGCGCGATATCGCAACGCTTTGGCGCATGGCGCAGAACCGATCGGTGGATGCTTCCTATCATCCTTCTGCCTTGCTCAACCTGGCGGGGCCCTTGTTCAAATATTGGTGGCATTCGGCGCCTTCACGCTATCGGCCCATTGCGGAAGCCTATGCCCGGCTGATCGTGACCTGCATTGATGAACATGTGGCACTCACACGCGGGACCGAGGCCGAGGCGTTGCTTCGCCCCATTGGCTGGATGCGACTTTACAACAAGCAGCCAGAATTGAACGCTGCCATTGCCGAAGCCGAAATGCTGAAGCGCGAGCAAGGCGTGAATTACGCGCTGCTGGATGAAGCCGGCCTTGCGGCAGCCGAACCCCATTTGTTGGTCAAGCGCCTTGGGGCCATTCATTGGACCGATCCGCTTTCCGTGAGTGATCCGCAGGCGCTCACGCTGTTTTACGCGCGGCGTTTCACCGAAGCCGGCGGTGAAATCCTGCGCGGTGATGCACTCAGCCTTGAACGCCACGGCGCTGGCTGGCGCGTGCAAGCCAGTGATGGCCCGCGCGAGGCAGAACAGGTGGTGATTGCGCTTGGCTCAGCCTCCGCGAAGCTGACCCGCCGCTTTGGTTATGCACCGCCGCTTTTCGGCAAGCGTGGCTATCACCGGCATTACCGCATGCAGGGTAATGCAGTGCTCAATCACGGTTTTATGGATGCCGATAGTGGCTTTGTGCTGGTGCCGATGCGCGCTGGCGTCAGGCTGACGACCGGGGCGGAATTCGCGCCCGATGATGCGCCGAAAACCCCGGTGCAATTGGCGCGCGCTGAGCCTTTTGCGCGCAAGCTGCTGCCCTTGGCGGAAGCGGTGGAAGATGATCCCTGGCTTGGGGTGCGGCCCTGCACGCCGGATATGCTACCGATCATCGGCCCCCTGCCCGACCAGACCGGCGCCTGGTGCGCCTTCGGCCATGCGCATCAGGGTTTTACGCTTGGCCCCACCACTGGGCGGCTGGTGGCCGAGATGATGATGGGCGAAGCGCCCTTCATTGACCCTGCCCCGTACTGCCCTGCCCGTTATTGACGGAAATCGCTTTCACCAAGGGCTGCGAATCAGTTATTAGGCTGAAGTTTCCCCTATTTTATAATCGGAATATTCGATGATCGCGCTGCCCACCCCTCAGCAGCTTCGCTACCTTGTGGCACTGGCCGAATATGAGCATTTCGGCCGCGCTGCTTCCGCCTGTGGTGTCACGCAATCCACGCTTTCCGCAGGCATGATCGCCCTGGAACGCCAATTGGATGCCGCGATCCTGGAACGGAGCGGCGCCAAGAAGCCGGTCTTCACGCCGCTCGGGGCGGAACTCATCCAACGCGCGCGCGTTGCCCTCGCTGCGCTCAATAGCTGCGTGGAAACCGCAAGCGCGGCGCGGGAACCACTCTCCGGCCCGATCCGCCTAGGCGTGATCCCGACCATCAGCCCCTTTCTGCTGCCCCGCCTGATGCCGCGGCTCCGCGCCGATTTCCCGCGGCTTCGCCCCTGGCTGCGTGAGGATTTGACCGAAAGGCTGGTGGAAGCATTGGAAGCCGGGCGGCTTGATTTGCTGCTGCTCGCGCTGCCCTGTGATTGCGGCGGGGCGGAGACGCTGAGCATCGCCGAAGACCCGTTTCTGCTGGCCTGCCCGGAAGATCACCCCTTGGCCGCGCGCACCACCATCACCCCCCGGGCGCTGATGGATGAAAAACTATTGCTGCTCCAGGATGGTCATTGCTTGCGTGATCACGCGCTTGCCGCTTGCGGGCTATCGGGGGCGCTGACTGCCGAGGAATTCTCGGCCACCTCGCTTCATACGCTGGTGCAAATGGCCGCCAGCGGGCTTGGCGTGACGCTGCTGCCGCGCCTGGCCGTGGCGGGGGCAGTCTTGGCAGGCACTGGCTTGGTGACGCGGCCGCTGGAGAATGGCATGAGCCGTCGTATCGGCCTCGCTTGGCGGGCGCGGAGCCCAAGGGCCGAGGAATTCCGCGCTTTGGCGCCGGCGATTGCTGCGGTAATGCAGGATTTGTAAGGCTGCTTTCAAGGGAGAGTTCAATATGGCGGGTTTCGATCTGGGGCGCGTGATTGGGGCGGTTCTGTCCGGCGGGGCAGCCCCACAAAGGCGCGGCAGCCCAATGGGCTACGGCACCAGGCGCGCGCCCACCGGCAATGCGCAGCTTGGGCGGGCACTGGCCGGGCTGGCGAGCGTGGCGATTGCGGTGCTGAAGCGCAGCCAAAGCTCTGCCCCGACTCCTGCAGCGCCGGCGCCTCGGCCAGCAACAGGCGGCAAGGGCGGCGGTTTTGATTGGGCCGGCTCGGCACGTCAGGGCGAAAGCAGCGCGCCAACCATCAAAAAGGCCCCAGGCCTAGGCGGGCTGAAGGATGCGCCGGCCGGTGCGGGCCCTTGGGCCAATGCGCCGGGCGCCACCAAGCCCGCCACCGATCCATGGGCGCCCGTTAAGGCCGAAGCTGAGGAAGAACCCAGCGCCGAGACCGCCGAAGCCCTGCTGATGCTGCGCGCCATGATTGCCGCCGCCAAGGCCGATGGCGCGATAGATGCCGAAGAACGCTCCCGCATCGCGGCGCAATTGGATGATGCGGGACTGAGCCCCGCCGCGCGGGATATGGTGCTGGCGGATTTCGACAAGCCGCTGACCCCCGCAGCGCTTGCGAAACTGGCAAGCGACCCGATGCTGGCTGCGCAGCTTTATGCCGCCGCCGTGGTCGGCGCGGGCGAGATCGCGGCAACGGAGCGCGCCTGGCTTGATGAATTCGCCAAGGCGCTGAAACTGGACCGTGCCGCCGCCGCGGCAATCGAAGCAAGACTTGTATAAGGCTGACATGATGGATGGCTTGACCCCAGAACAGGCAAGGCTGCGCGACAGGGCGCGCGAATTGGCGCGCGAAGCGGCAGCCCAAGCTGCCGAGACGGATCGCTCCGGCGCCTATCCCTGGCCCATGGTGCGGCGCATGGCGGAAGCGGGCTTCACCGGCCTGACCGTGCCGCGCGCCTGGGGCGGGCCGGGGGGCGATTACTTCGACGCGGCCCTGGTGATTGAGGAATTTTCCAAAGCCTGCGCGGTATGCGGCCGCATCGCCGTGGAAGCCAATATGGGCGCGATTGGCGCCATCATGGCCTATGGGACGGAGGCGCAGAAGCGCATCGCCGCTGATCTGGTGCTGGCCGGCGACAAGCCCGCCATTCTGATCACGGAACCCGAAGCGGGCTCGGCCGCGACAGAAATGACGACGCGCGCGGTGCGCCATGGCGATGTTTGGGTGATCAATGGCCGCAAGACCTGGATCACGGGCGGTGGCGTTTCTCGGCTGCATCTGATTTTCGCCCGCGTCATTGAAGATGGGCGCGATCAGGGCATTGGTGGCTTCCTGGTGGTGCGTAACGGAGACGGCCCGCCGCCTGGCATTAGCTTCAAGCGCATCCCATCCCTCGGTCTATGCGGCATGCCGGAAGCCGAGACGGAAATCGCTGGGCTGGAAGTGCCCGATAGCATGGTGCTGCGCCCGCCAGGCGGCTGGGCGCGCGGCTTTGGCAGGCTGATTGATGCCTATAATGGGCAGCGCGTGGGGGCGGCGACCGTTGCCTTGGGGCTGGCCGCCGGGGCTTATGAGCATGCACTGGACCGCGCGCAGACGCGGCGCCAATTCGGCCGGCCCATTGGCGAATTCCAGGGCCTTGCCTGGATGCTGGCGGATATGTCCATTGAGGTCGAAGCGGCCCGCGCCTTGGTGTGGCGCGCGGCGAAAAGCGCCGGGCCCAATGGCTTCCCGGACCGGCTGGCGGCAGCCCAGGCCAAGGTGCTGGCGGGCGAGATGGCGATCAGGGTCACGAACCAGGCTTTGCAGGTTTGGGGCGCGGCGGGGTATTCGCGCGACAACCCGATGGAGCGCTATTTGCGCGATGCGCGCATGTTCGCCATTGCTGGCGGCACGGCGCAGGTGCTGCGTACCCAGGTGGCCGAACAGATCATGGGCCGGAAACTGCCCCAGACGCGGGATGGGTTTCTCCGCATCATGGAGGAAGAACGGCGGGCCGCGGAGTAGGCGCTGAAATGGGTTGACTTGGCCTGCTGGCTTGCTTAGACACCGCAGCTTCGAAAGGTTTGACCAATGAAAATCCGTAACTCACTCAAGACCGCCAAGATCCGTGACAAGAACTGCGTTGTGGTACGCCGCCGCGGTCGCGTTTACGTGATCAACAAGAAGAACCCGCGGCTGAAGGCCCGCCAGGGCTGAGGCTGCGCGGGCTTCGGCCTGCGATACGACGCTGGGCGTTTTGAAGGGGGCTTAGGCCCCCTTTTCGTGTTTTGGGCAAAGTGCTGGGGGCGCTGACCCTATACCCCCGCCCATATGCCAAGATCTTCCTCTTGGTTTGTAAACACTTCAGGCGGCGCCCCCCTTGACGCCAGCGACGGCTTGGGTAGGAAGGGGCCTCAAAATCCCGCGCCACGTCGGCGGCGGGCCGGAGTTGTGAGCCATGGCCAAGTCAAACACCATCCTTATTCGCCTCGTGAGCAGCGCGGAGACTGGTTATTTTTACGTGACGAAAAAGAACACACGTAACATGACCGGGAAGATGGAAAAGAAGAAGTACGACCCCGTTGCGCGCAAGCACGTGGTCTTTCGGGAAGCCAAGATCAAATAGCGCCTTCAAGCGTTATCATTGGCATGACAAGGGGCGGGGTTTTCCCGCCCTTTTGCGTTGATGGCGGCTCGGCGTTCAACCGGGCAGCATGGTCTTTGAATACTTCAACCCGCCCCCGGCACATTGGTGCGCCAATCGGCTTCAGCCGCGGCTTCCACACGATTCCGCCCGAGCGCCTTGGCGCGATACATGGCCGTATCGGCGGCGGCGATCAGCGCCTCGGCTTCCGTATTGGTGACCGATAACGCGCTGCCGATGCTGACGCTCACCGGCAGCTTGGCTTGGCCCAGATCAATCGGGCGATCCCCAATGGCAGCGCGTAGCCTTTCGGCGATCACGGCTGTCTCCTCGGTCCCGGCACCTGACATTACTACCAGGAATTCCTCACCACCGTAACGCGCCACCACATCGGAAGCGCGCACATGTTCGCGCAGCCGCGCCGCCACTTCACGCAAGGCGGCATCGCCCGCCGCATGGCCGTAATAATCATTGAGCGGCTTGAAGCGATCCACATCAATCATCAGCACACCGCAAGCAGTCCCCGCGCGCAGCAGGGATTCCAGATGGCGAAAAACGTAACGACGATTGCGGAGCCCAGTCAGGCCATCGGTCACCGCCAATTCCAGCGAACGGTCAAATTCAGCGCGCAGCCTGAGCTGATAGCGCCGGCGCCGCACTTGATTGCGCACGCGCGCACGCAATTCTTCTTCATTGATAGGGCGCAGCACGTGGTCCGAAGCACCCAATTCAAAGGCGCGCAGCACCAGTTCACGCTGCCCCTCATCCGCAATCAGCATCAGCGGCAGGTCGCGCGTTTCAGCCTCTGCCCGCAATCGTGACGCGAGGCGCAGCGGATCAACCTCAGGCATGGGGAGTGAGGCGAGCACAAGATCGAACTGCGAAGCCGGATCCTGCAATTTCTGCCAGACCAGCTTTTCATCGCGATATCGCTCCAGCACCATGCCATCAATCGCAAGCGCGCGCGCGAGGGATTGTGCCTCTGCCACGTTATCGGTCAGCAGCAATATCTTCGTTCCCTCAAAATCCTCGGGCGGTGCGCTGGGTGGCTCAAAGCCCAGATCGCGCACGGTTTCCGCCCTAAGGCGCCAAGCATCCAGCACCTGCTTGACGCGAAGCAGGGCGCGCAGTCGAGCAAAAAGAGTGGCTTGATCCACCGGCTTTACCAGGAAATCATCCGCGCCGGCTTCCAGACCGCGCACCCTTTCTTCCTGGTCATTCAAGGATGTCACCATGACCACAGGAATATGCGCCGTGATCGGCTGCGCCTTAAGCCGACGGCAGGCTTCAAACCCGTCCATCACCGGCATCAGCACATCAAGCAGGATGATGTCCGGGGCCCAGCGTTGGGCAAGGGTAATCGCCTCGGCGCCCGATGCCGCTCCCACGACTTCAAAATATTCTTCTTGCAGGCGGGTTTCGAGCAGCTTCCGATTGGGCAGGCTGTCATCCACCACAAGCACGCGCGCGGTCATGCGTGGGCGGCCCCCGGGGGCCATATGCCGTTCTCAGGCGCCCATGGTTGATCAATCAGCGATGATGGCAACACCGATGACGCGCGGATAAGCCAGTGGCGGATAGGGCCAATCTTTCTTCCCATGCTAGAAATATGTCCCGAAACTACGCGGAAAGATAGAGTGGTAAGCGCCATCATGTCGCGGTTTCAGGCGCTGGCCAATACGGCTTCCCGGCCATCCCGGTGTCGCAAATGGGCAACCAGCCGGGGGCTGGGACTATGGCGGAGCTTGAGCGCTTCTTCCAAGCCGCGGGCGGCAATGGCTTGGCGCAAGGCATCCATATCCGGATGCTGGGCTTCAAGCCCAGTCAGGCGCCAACCGGAATCGGGAATTTGCGCCGCTGCCCTTGCGCCATCCCACTGGATCAGCGGCGGGATCAGATTGCCCATATCCTGGCGTTGCGGCGGGAAGGCCATGCGCCAGGAAAGTGCGCCCCGGCGCATGGCGCGCACTTCTCCCCCATGGGAACCACCAAGCCTTGCCACCACTGCTTCAATCGCCGGCGTCGCGGCGACATAGGCGATCAATTGCGGTTCGGCTTCCAGTGTCAGCTTGAGCGCCGGGTCATCCAAGTCAAAGGGCCGGGGGTGTGGGGGCGCGCCCTGGGCGGGATCAGGCGCAATGATTTCAATATACTGGTCCGGCCCAAGGCCAAGCAGCATGTTGTGCGTGCCAACGCCGGGATGCGCGCCGCCAGCAACAGGGCGCTGACCCAAATGGCGTTCCAGATAGGCCGCGCCCGCTTCCAGCGTTGCGGCGCCAATCACAAGATGATCAATTTCAGCCATGTAACCCCCAAAATCCGCGCTGCCTGGTAATGCGCGGCCCAATATGTTGAGCCGAAGCCCGGTACGACCCCGCCACCATGCCAGTCCCGGGACCATAAGTATTGAGCAAGATCAAGAATGGACCGATCCCGGATGGGTTGCCGCATGATGCGCCCCATCCAAAAGGACTATGTCTGCGCCCATAGCTCTGCGATTTTTAAATGAGCATTTTGCTAGTCATGCTTTATCGTGCGCCGTTCTGGATCGTATTGGTTCGGGAAAGGAACACCCATGCCAGCCCCTGCGAATGCCGCGACCATCCGGCCGTTTTTCGATGAGGCGACCAATACGGTCAGCTACCTGGTCTTCGACCCCGCCACGCGCCAAGGCGCGGTGATTGACCCTGTACTGGATTGGGACCACCGCAGCGGGGAAGCTGATACGCGTTCCGCTGATCGGCTGATTGAAGCCGCGCGGCAGGAAGGGGTTGCAATTGCGCTGATCCTGGAAACCCATGCCCATGCGGATCATCTGACCGCCGCACCCTATATCAAGCAGCGTTGCGGCGGGCAGATTGGCATTGGCGAATACATCAAGGATGTGCAGCGCATCTTCCGCCCTGTCTTCGCGGCGGAGGATGTGAAGCCCGAAGGTGGTGACTTCGATCTGCTGTTTCGTGACGGCCAGCATATCACGCTTGGATCACTGGATATTGAGGTGATCCATACGCCAGGCCACACGCCGGCCTGTGTTTGCTACCGCATTGGCGATGATGTCTTCGTCGGTGATACGCTTTTCATGCATGATTACGGCACAGCGCGCGCTGATTTTCCGGGCGGTGACGCCAGGGTGCTATTCCGTTCCATCAAGCGCCTTTTGGCGCTGCCGCCTGAAACCAGGCTTTGGATGTGCCATGACTATAAGGCGCCGGGGCGTGAGGATTATGCTTGGCAAAGCACGGTTGCCGAACAGCGCGCGCATAACCCGCATGTGAAGGACGGCGTGACCGAGGATGAATTCGTGGCCTTCCGCCAAACCCGCGATGCGAAGCTTGCCGCACCCACGCTATTGTTGCCCTCGATCCAGGTGAATATCCGGGCCGGGCGCTTCCCGGAAGCCGAAAGCAATGGCGTGCGCTACCTGAAAATTCCGGTCAAGGCGCGGGTTGGGCTTGCGTGAGGCGGGGGCTTCGGGTTTGAGTTGGTGCGCATAATTTTCTGCCCAACGAGGCAAAGAAATTCCAGGGAGGAAACAAGGATGATGCGACGGATTTTACTCGGGGCAGCGCTGGGCTTGGCACTGGCCGCACCCGCCATGGCGCAGGGCCTGCCGGATCGGCCCATCACGCTGGTAAGCGGCTTTGCCCCCGGTGGGTCCACCGACATCACCGCGCGGCTATTGGCCGAACGCATGCAGGCGCATATGGGGGCCAATGCGCGCGTGGTGGTGGAAAACCGCCCCGGCGCTTCTGGCACAGTGGCTGCAGAATGGCTGCGTCGGCAGCCCGCTGATGGTACGGTGCTCATGCTGAATGAGGCATCTTCCCACGGGCTGATCCCCGCCGCCATGCAGGGCGGTACGCGCTATGATCCGATTGCGGATTTCACCCATATCGCCGTTGCCGCCAACGGCCCGCTGATCCTGGTGTCAGCGCCGAATTTCCCCGCCGGCACAGCGGCACAGGCAGTGGCCCGGCTGCGCGCCGGGCCGCAGGATAACATGCCCTATGCGTCATCCGGCGTTGGATCCATGCCGCATTTCGCGGCTGAGGCGGTGGCGGTATCCTTGCTGCTTGGTGGCAAATTCTCTCATGTGCCGTATCGTTCCGGCGGGCTGATGGTGGAATCCATCGCGCGTGGCGAAACGGCTTGGGGCGTTGCGGTACTGGCCTCTGCCGCCGCGCAGGTGCGCGATAATCGCGTGCGCGGCATTGCGATTACCGGGCTGGAACGCTTCCCGGCTTTCCCGGATATCCCGACGCTCGCGGAATCAGGCATGCCAGGTTTTGACATTGGCAATTGGTTCGCGGTGGTGGGGCCGCCGCGCATGCCGGAAGGCACCGTGACAGCGCTGAACCGCGCGATCAATGCCGCTTTGGCTGACCCGCAATTGCGGGAGCGTTTCCTGATTGCCGGGATTTCACCCTGGACACGGCCCAATTCGCCTGCCGATACGCGCGCCTTTTTTCAGGCTGAGCTTTTGAAGTTCAAGGGCGTGGTGGAACGCACGGGCGTGAAGATGGAACAGTAAGCATCACGGGCGCCTGATAACCGTTCAGGCGCCCATTTTGTTTCAATCCTTCGGTTGCAGATGGAGCGCCACCACTTCGCCCCCCTGCCCTGCCACTTCCGGAAAGCGCCGCCGCACATCCGGGTCATGCCCCGGAATCACGCGGCTATCATCGCCCCCCGCCAGCTTCTTTGCCGCGCGCCAGCCGGCTGCCATCGCCCCCAGATCGAAAATGATCGGGAACGGATTGCCGCTGAGTGCATTGGCGTAGAAATGCATGGCGTCTGAGGCCAGCACCACCGGACCGCGCGCGGTTTGCACGCGCACCACTTGCAAACCATCCGAATGCCCGCCGACGCGATGCACTGAAACGCCTGCTGCCACTTCGCCATCGCCATCATGGAACACGACGCGATCAGCATAAAGCGCCTTCACCATGGCGACCACATGCGCCGCTTCAAAAGGCAGGCGAATGGCATGCACGCACATGTGCCGGTCAGTTGCGAAGTGCATTTCGCGTTCCTGCAAATGGAACTTCGCACCGGGGAACATGCCAAGCGAACCCGCGTGATCATAATGCAAATGCGTGATGATCACATCGGATACCTTGGCAGCATCCGTGCCCATGGCCTTCAGGCTATCGCGCACATTGCGCGAAATGGTACGGCCTCGGCCAGCCGCCGTTTCCTCATCAAAGCCAGTATCCACCACGATTTCCTGCCCATCCGGCGCACGCAGCAACCAGATGAAGTAATCAAGCGGCATGGCTTCATGCGCATCGGGCACGGGCAGCAGAAAATTCGTCTGCGCCGTGCGTTCATGCCGCCCGTAGCGGATGGCATAGACTTCCCAATTCATGATTCTTGCCCAATTCATGATTCTTGATTCCCTCCGAGTACCGTGCCGGTCATTTGTTCCAGCATTTTTGCAAGTGCGGTGTGGTCAACACCCGGGCCAAGTGATGTTGACGCGGCAAGCCACATCTCCCGACAAAGTGCTGAAAATGGCGCGGGCGTTGTTGTCTCACGTCCCACTTCCAGCGCGATGGACAGATCCTTCACCATCAGATCAAGCCCAAACCCCGCATCGAAGCGGTTCATGCCGGAACTGGCATTCAACACATCCACCATCGTCGTCGGATCAAGCCCGAAGCGCTGGCCGATCAGCAAGGCTTCAATGCCAATCAGATAACCGCCGGCCGAGACCAGATTATTCAGCGCCTTCATCGCTTGGCCCGCGCCAATATCACCGCAACGATAGACGGATGTGCCCATCGCCTTCAGTACGGGCTCTGCCCGATCAATCTCCGCGTCCGGGCCACCCACCATGATGGCAAGCTGGCCAGATTTAGCGCGCGGCACACCGCCTGAGACCGGGCAATCAATCATCGCAACGCCATGGCCTTCCAGCATCGCCGAGATTTCCCGCGTGCGGCCTGGCTGACCAGAGGTCATGTCAATCACCAGCATGCCGGACTTCAGCGATGGCAGCATGGCTTCCACTGCCTCCCCAACCTGCTTGCTGGTGGGCACAATGA
>JAPLOJ010000324.1 GCA_026400795.1 Alphaproteobacteria bacterium | reverse complement strand
TTGCGATTCAGCCTTTGCTGCACATCGGCAAAGGGCGCCACTTTGCCTTCCCGCAGCACCAGCAATTCGCCATCCAGCACGGCATGGAAATCCAGACTCGCGATGATGTCCGGAAAGGTCGCGGAAATATCCTCCGCCCCGCGACTCCAAAGCCTGGCACCGCCCGGCCCCGCCGTGACTTGCACGCGAATACCATCCCATTTCCATTCCGCGCGATAGTCAACGGGATCGAGCGCGGCGAGATCGGCTTCCTCCAGCGGATGGGCCAGCATCAAGGGGCGGAAGATGGGCGCGGATTGCGGGTCTGGCCGCGGTGCGCGGCCTTCCAGCCAGGCAAAAAGCGGCTGATAAGGGGCGGGGATGGCGTGCCAGGCTTCCTCGATCGCTTCCACCGCCTGGCCGGACCATTCAGCGAGCGCCACGCGGGCGAGCCTAGCGGAAACGCCGACCCGCAAGCCGCCCGTCAGAAGCTTGATCAGTGCAAGCCGCCCGCTGGCATCGAGCGTATCCAGCCAGCCTGCAATCAACGCGGGTATTTCCGCCTTCGGGGTCGCCCCCAGCGCGCTGATGATATCCGAAAGCGCGGGCGGGGGCGCATTCACGCCGGCACGCTTGGGCCAAGTCAGCGCAATGGTTTCCGCGAGGTCCCCGACATAATCATAGGAAAGTCGGAACAGTTCGGGGTCAACCCGCGCCATGGTGATTTCCCGCAGCATGGCGGGCTTGGCGGTGGCAAGCTTCAGGCTTTCCGTAATGGCGGCCAGACCAAGGCCGCGTTCCGGGTCTGGCTGACTGGCAAACCATTGCGCAAGCAAGGCGAGTTTAGCGTTCCGCCCGGGCGAGAAGACAAGCCTTTCGAGTAATTCAGCGAAGGCGGGGAGGCTCATGCGCCCTCCGAAAAAAATCATCTTGCGCAATGCCGCAAGGAACGCAAATTTGAAGGAATGAGCTTTCCGACGCAACCCGTGGATGCCGGCAGCCCCATTCCGGGGCCGGTATTCAGCATCTGCACGCTGGTCACCCGTCACGCGGATTATACCGCCATGGTCGAAAGCTTCTTATCCCGCGGCTTTACCGCAGAACGTACGGAGTTTCTGTATCTGGACAATACCAGCGGGAATAATTGGTATGCCTTTCAGGGCATCCGACGCTTTCTCAACATTGCGCGCGGTACCTATGTCATTATTTGCCATCAGGATATTCGCTTGCTGACTGATGATGTCACGACGCTCCAAGAACGCTTGGCTTCACTTGATGCGCTCGATCCCGAATGGGCCTTGGCGGGCAATGCCGGGGCCACGGAGAATGGCGCGCTTGCAATTCGCATCTCCGATCCGCATGGCGAAGACCAGCGGCAGGGAAGCTTCCCTGCGCGCGTTGTCAGTTTGGATGAGAATTTTCTTATCCTGCGCCGCGATGCGCTGGTGAGCGTATCCGCGGGCCTTCGCGGGTTCCATCTTTATGGTACCGATCTATGCCTACAGGCGCGTTGCGCCGGACGCAGTGCCTGGGTGGTTGACTTCCATTTGCGTCACTTGAGCGCGGGTCGGGTGGATGTCGCGTTTCTTGAGGCGCAGCAGGCTCTTCAAGCCCATTATGACCAGATCCTCAAAAAACCCTGGATTATCCGCACGACTTGCACCCAGTTGATCCTCGGCGGCTTTGGCCTGCGTCGCTGGCTTCAACGGCGCCGTCTGGCTCGGCGATTTCGTCAAGCGAAGTATCAAGCGACGGACCAAGAAAAATAATCACATATCGCGGACCTATTTTGGGCAATAGTTGAATCAGAACTTGTCCTTTTCGCAAGAGCTCAAAAAATATGTTCCAGCCCCCTCCTATTCGCCTATCTGGCTTATCCCCCGCGAATGGCTCGCTGCTTACCCGCCAGCCTCCGCCACCTGGCGCGGGCGCCAGATCGCCTCATGCGTCACTTGCGCTACAGCGCGCGCATCATTGGCCAGCACCAGCGCCTCAATCGTCACCATCCGGTGCCCCTTGCTGTCAATATTTCCAGTGATGCGCCCGCGGGCGGTCAGCGCTTCCCCCAGCCGCGCTTCGCCATGAAAGCGCAAGCTGCTGCCGATATGGATCCAAGGCCCCAGCACCACATTCTGCGTCAGCAGCCAATTGCACATGCGCAAGACAAGCCCCGGATGGGCAATGTCCTGTTCGGCATAAAGCGGCGCGGTTTCGCGCACATCGCGCAGGTAATCGGCCAGCACTTGCGGCGTCACCTCTAGCGCCCGCGTGCCGAGCCAAAGCCCAGGGGCAAGACTTGCGTCGCTTGCCTTTGGGCGTGACTCTGGCGGTGATGGGGCCTGCCAATCCGCCAGGATAACTGGGTCTGGCGATGCCGCCGGCAGCCGCGCAAAACCACTGGCACAGGCAACCCCTTGGCTTTCCACCTGAAGACGCAGCCCATCGCCATCGGGGGTCGCCGTGATGGTCGCCAAGCGCCCATCATAGACTGGCTTTTGAAAGCCGGCCGTGATCTCGCCTCGGTTCAGGAAGGCGCGGCTCCATTTCTCCACCGCCGGGTGGCAGCAATAGGCGAAAACCTCCACCCCCGGCACCAGCCCGCCCGTGAAGCCAAAGCGCTGCGCCGTCGCGTCGTCATGAATGCGGTTTTCGGAGGCGTGAGAAAGGTTATAGGCCTGCACCCGATAGGTTGTGGTCATGGCGCTTCCCCAAAGTGAACAGGGCAAGCCTTGCACGAAGCTCAACCGCCGAAAAGCGCCGCAGAACGCCGCTGCGGCCATTCCACCCGAGCGCTGCCTGTTCTAGCCTTCCGCCCAACACCGCTTGAGGAACCCGCGCCATGTCCAGCATCCCGCCATCTGCCGACGAACAGGAATTGCTCGCCCTTGCCAAGCGCGCGCTGCCCGGCGGGCATTTCGGTAATTTCCCGGCCGAAATCATCCTGCGCGAAGGCCGTGGCGCCCATGTCTGGGATGTTTCGGGGCGCGAATATATTGATTATCTGCTTGGCAGCGGCCCCATGTATATCGGCCATAACCACCCCAAGGTGACGGAAGCCGTGCTGGCGCAGGTGCCCAAGGGCACCACCTTCTTCGCCAATAATGAACATGGCATTCGGCTCGCCGCCGCCATTGTGGATGCCATGCCCTGTGTGGAGCAGGTGCGCTTTGTCTCATCCGGGTCTGAGGCGGACCTTTACGCCATGCGGCTTGCGCGCGCCTATCGCCAACGCCCGAAGATTGTGAAATTCGAAGGCGGCTATCACGGCATGAGCGATTGGGGGCTGATGAGCCTGGCGCCCAAAAAGCTCGCGAATTTCCCCGAAGCCGTGCCGGATACGCCGGGCATTCCAGATAGCGTGCGCGGTGAAGTTCTGGTCGCGCCCTTCAATGACATTGAAGCGGCGGTGCGGCTGATTGAAGCGCGGCATGATGAGATTGGCGGCGTGATCATGGAACCCTTCCAGCGCCTGATCCCGCCCAAGCCCGGCTTTCTGCAAGCGATCCGCGAAGTCACCGCGCGGCTTGGCATTCCGCTGATTTTTGATGAGGTCGTAACCGGCTTTCGCTTCGCCTATGGCGGCGCGCAGGAATATTATGGCGTGACGCCCGATATCTGCACCATGGGCAAGATCATCGGCGGCGGCTTTCCGTTGGCGGCCTTGGGCGGACGCGCAGATATCATGGCCCAGTTTGACAAGGCCCAGGTGGGCGAAGACCGCTTCCTCACGCAGATCGGCACGCTTTCCGGCAACCCTGTGGCCTCGGTCGCGGGGCTTGCCACTATGGAAGTGCTGCGCGAACCGGGTGCCTATGAGCAGATTTTCGCGACAGGCCGCAGTCTGATGGACGGCCTGACGGGCCTGATCCATGAGGCCGGCATCCCTGCCCAGGTGGTCGGCGAACCGCCCTTGTTTGATGTGGTCTATGCCACGGGTGATATTCGGGATTATCGCAGCGTCATCCGCCAGGATATGGCCATGCAGAAGCACGTGAATGGGGTATTCCGCGCCAAGGGAATTCTGAAGGGAGACGCCAAATTCTACATGTCCCTGGCGCATAGCGCCGCGGATGTGGCGCAAACCCTGGATGCCTTCCGCGCGGCGATGAAATCCCTACCCGCCAAGGCGGCCTGAGGGGGTAGAGTTGCCAATTTTCTAGGCAACACTTGTTTTTTACAGTTTTGTGATCCAGTTAGCGAGCCAAGGGGTTTCACCTGTCAGTGTTGCCCCATCCAAACAGGAGGCTACGCTCATTATGGATCGCCGTTCCTTATTGCTGGGCGCCAGCGGCTTGGCCGCTGGGCTTGCCGCGCCCGCCATTGTCCATGCCCAGGCCGCCTACCCGGCGCGCCCGCTGCGCATGATTGTCCCATGGCCTCCTGGCCAGGCGACGGACCTGATGGCCCGCGTGACCGCCACCAAAATCGGGGAAAGCTGGGGCCAGGCGATTGTGCCGGAAAACCGCGCCGGTGCGGGCGGCATGATCGGCACTGATCTGGTCGCGAAGGCCGCGCCCGATGGCTATACCATCCTGGCTGCTTCCACTGGCCCGATTACCACGGCCCCCTTGGTGCAGCGCACCCCTTATGATGTGCAGCGGGATTTGGCGCCGGTCGCCCAGATTGGCATTTCCCCTTACGTGCTGATTGTGCGCAAGGATTTCCCGGCCCAGACCGCTGCGGAATTCGTGGCAAAGGTCCGCGCCGAGCCCGGCAAATACACCTATGCCACTTCCGGCACTGGCGCCGCAGCGCATCTGATTACGCTGATGTTCCTGACGCGCGCCAAGCTTGATGCCGTGCATGTGCCCTTCCAGGGCAGCGCCCCGGGCCTGACAGCAGTGACCGCAGGGCAGGTGGATTTCGCCATTGAAACCCTGGTCGCGACCTCGGCCTTGTTCCGCCAGGGTGCGGTGCGCGCCCTTGGTGTTTCCCTTCAGAATGGCACGGAATTGCAGCCGGATTTGATGCCACTCGCCCGCCTGCCGGGTGTTGAGGGTTATGATGTCGGCGCCTTCGGTGGTTACATGGTGCCGGCCGCAACCCCGCGCCCCATCATCGAACGTCTGGATGCCGAAACCGGCAAGGCGATGGCAACCGCTGAGGTCAAGGCCCGCCTGGCGCAAATCGGCTTCCAACCATTTTATCGCAATACGGCCGATTTCACGGCCTTCCTGAACCGTCACCGCGAAGAATTCCGTGAGGTTATCCAGGCCAATAACATCAAGGTGGATGGCTGATCTGGCTTGTCCTTAAACGGGAGTGATGCCTCCCGCAGCATAAATGGGGCGGCTTTGGCCGCCCTTTCCATTTTCTACCCGGCAATGGCGCAGCGCGCTGAAATCTGGGAAACTCCCCCGGCATGAGAGGAACGCCATGACCGAAGACACTCGCCTTGATCCGCCCAGCCTGGAAATTGAAGGCAGCCGCGCCACCATCCGGCTGCATCGCTCCCGCCACCGCAACCGGGTCGAGCCCGGAGATATCATCCGCATCATGGAGTATTTGGAGCAGGTGGATGCCAACCCGTCGCTCCGCGTGCTGATCCTGGCGGCGAGTGGCCCGGCCTTCAGCGCTGGCTTCCATTTGGGCGGCTTTGCGGAGGACAAGGAAGCCGCCGCTCGCGCGCCGAGTTTCGAAGCCATGGCGGACCGGTTTGAAGCGGTGCGCGTGCCGACCATTTGCCGCTTGCAGGGCGGCGTTTATGGCGGCTCCACGGATTTCGCGCTGGCGGCGGATTTCCGCATTGGCGTGACGGGAATGGAAATGTTTATGCCGGCCGCCCGGCTTGGCGTGCATTACTACCCGACCGGGCTTGAGCGTTATGTTTCTCGCCTTGGGCTGAACAACGCGAAGCGCCTGTTCCTCACTGCGGAAAAGCTGGGGGCAGAAGAATTGCTCCGCATCGGCTACCTCACGCATTTGGTGGCGTCGGCAGAATTGGACGCGGCGGTGGACACCCTGGCGAACACGCTCGCCAATGGTGCGCCGCTGGCCATTCAGGGCATGAAACAGGCGCTGAATGAAATCGGCCATGGCAGGCTGGATGTCGCGGCTTGCGCGGAACGTGCCAGGCTTTGCAAGGAAAGCGAAGATATCCAGGAAGGCCTTGCCGCCTTCCGCGAAAAAAGAGCGCCCGTCTTTCGCGGGCGCTGAACCCGATCAGGGGCGCTGCGCCGTAACGCAGCGCCCTTTTTGATTCAGGCTTCCCCGTAATGAATGCGACGATAGGGGCGGGACACAACCGTATCATCCGTATGCACATCCCAAAGGCTGGCGCTATTGCCGCTTTGGTGGGTCTCGAACATCGCGCCCATTTGGCCAAGCGCACTCACGGTCTGGCCGCGCACGCCAAAGCCATTGGCCACACCTGCCAAATCGCCGCGGCCATGAATGACAATGCCGGCATCAATATTGCCAGCGCGGAATTTGTGGATTTCCGCGCCATAGCCGCCATCATTGATGATGGCCATCAGGAATTTGGTGCCATGGCGGCGCGCGGTTTCCAATTCCTGGATATGCATCAGCAAGCTGCCATCACCTTCAATCAGCAACACCTTGCCATCCTTGCGCGCGGCCGCCACGCCAATCGCCGCCGGCAAGCCATTGCCGATGGCGCCGAAATCGCTCACCACATGAT
>JAPLOJ010000129.1 GCA_026400795.1 Alphaproteobacteria bacterium | reverse complement strand
GATTGGTGATACGCAAGGCTGGCTTGGCCAATCGCTGTGGCTGCGCGAAATCGCGGGGCGGGAAGAAGGCGCGCCGCCGCCGGTTGATCTGGCGGCTGAACGCCGGAACGGGGATTTTGTGCGCGGGTGCATCCTGGCGGGCGAGGTTCTGGCCAGCCATGACTGCGCCGATGGCGGGCTGCTGGTGGCCTTGGCCGAAATGGCGATGGGCAGCGGCACTGGCGCCAGGCTCAGCCCGGCGCCCGCGGGTATCCCCCCCCATGGCTTCTGGTTCGGGGAAGATCAGGCCCGCTATGTGCTGGCGGTGGCCGATGGCGCGGCGCTGATTGCCAAGGCCAAGGCCGCGGGGGTTCCGGTCCGGCTGATCGGCACGGCCGGCGGGGGGGACTTGGTTCTGCCTGATGGCACTGCCATATCGGTTCCGAAGCTGGCGGCTGCCCATGAGGCGACGCTGCCCGCACTGATGGGGGAGAATTAGCAGCCATGGGCATGCAGGCCGCGGAAATTGAGGCGCTGATCAAGGCAGCGCTGCCGGATGCGGAGGTGACGATCGAAGATCTGGCCGGCGATGGCGACCACTACGCCGCCAAGGTTGTATCTTCCGCCTTCAAGGGCTTGCCCCGCGTGCGGCAACATCAGATTGTCTATGCTGCACTACAGGGGCGCATGGGGGGAGTCCTTCATGCGCTTGCCTTGCAAACCTCTGCCCCGGAATAGGAACCAAGAACATGAGCAACCCGGTTTTTGAACGTATCGACGCCGATATCAAGGCGACCCCCGTGGTCCTTTTCATGAAGGGCACGCCGGTTTTCCCGCAATGCGGCTTTTCCGCCCGCGTGGTGCAAATCCTGTCCCACATGGGCGTGCCCTTCAAGGGCGTGAATGTGCTGGAAGATATGGAAATTCGTGAAGGCATCAAGGAATTCTCGAATTGGCCGACCATCCCGCAGCTTTATGTGCAGGGCGAATTCGTGGGTGGCTGCGATATCATCACCGAGATGTTCCAGTCCGGAGAGCTTTCCGGCCTGCTCAAGGAAAAGGGCGTGGCGCATAAGGCCGACGCCTGAGCCTTCGCCTTACTCAAAAGAAAAACGCCACCTGATCAGGTGGCGTTTTTTATTGGATCAGCCTTCGGCGGGCGGGGTACGAGGGGCGCGGTTGCGATTGGCCTTGTTGCCGCTGCTGCTGCGATTCTGCCGATTGGCCTTTTGGCCTTGCGTAGCGCTGCGGTTGCGCGTGGATTGGCTGCGCTGCGTGGTGCTGGCAGCGGCTTCCGTACCATCAGCGGCACGGCGCGGCGCGGCTTCGGCGGGTGCCATGCTAGTCGCGAAAACCAAGCCGCCAATAGCAGCCATAAGCAAAAACTTCTTCATCATAAAACGCCTTCCTATGTCTCGTGCCGGCTGCCCGGCACGATTCGCCCGCTTCAGGGGGATACCACCGGCCATAGCGGCGCCCCCTTCTCCGTGAACTGACATAGACATGACGATTTCGTCATTTATTCGCGAGCCCAGTGCTCATTCAACGCTCGCCCTTGCCTTGGCTTCTTCTGCGCTGCCAATCCCACCATTTGCCTTGGACCATTGCACCGGGTCTTCCAGGAATTTCCGCACTTCCTTAAGCGCGGCTTCGCTGAAATAGGGGCGCTCTCGGCAGACCTCCAGCACATCCCACCAGGTGCAAAGATGGTGAAGGTTGAGCCCCATGCCTTTCATGGTTTCAAAGGAACCGGGGAAGACGCCGTAGTAGAAGACAACGAAGGTATGGTCACAAATGGCGCCCGCATCGCGCAAGGCATTCGCGAAACGGATTTTGGATGCACCATCGGTGGTCAAATCTTCGACCAGCAGCGTGCGCTGGCCTACGGGCACTTCACCTTCGATCAGCGCATTACGCCCAAAGCCCTTCGGCTTTTTCCGTACATAGGCCATGGGGGCCAGCATGCGATCCGCGATCCAGGCGCCGAACGGAATCCCCGCCGTCTCGCCACCCACCACCACGTCAATCGATTCGTAGCCAACATGCCGGCCGATCTTTTCCACGCCCAAATCGCAAATCCGGTTGCGCGCGCGCGGGAAGGAGATGATTTTGCGGCAGTCAATATAAACGGGGCTCTTCCAACCGCTGGTAAAGGTGTAGGGCTCTTCAGGGCGGAAATTCACCGCCTTGATTTCAAGCAGGATGCGCGCGGTGGTGAGCGCCGCGTCGCGGTCCCAGTCGGAGGCATGAAGGGCGGGCATGGATAGGGCTCCTCTCTTTCCGGGCTTTGGTAATGCGCGGCGGCGGCGGCGTCCATGACCCAGCCCGAGTCGCCCCGCATTTGGGTGCTGGCGGACCCGCGCGCCGGCACGGCAGCGCAGGCGCTTGGCATTGCCGAGCGGCTGGGTGAACCCTTCCGCCGGGTGGATTTGGCCTGGGGGGCGCTGGCACGGCTGCCTTTGCCCTTCCCTTCCTTGGCGGGCCTGACGCCCGAAGCCCGCGCCGCTTTCTCCCCCCCCTGGCCGGCATTGGTGATATCGGCGGGCCGGCGCAGCGCGCCGGTCGCACTTTGGCTGCAGCAAAAAGGCGCGCGGTTGGTGCATTGCATGCGCCCGGGCTTCGGCGCGGCGCGCTTCGATCTGCTGGTGATTGGCCGGCATGATGCACCCAAGCCTGCGGCCAATATCCTGCCCATTCTGGGCGCGGCGCATCGCATCTCCCCCGAAAAGCTCGCCGCCGCGCGGGCAGAATTCGCGGAACTTGCCGCCCTGCCATCCCCGCGCGTGGCACTACTGATGGGTGGGCCGCCGCGCGCCAAGGGCATGGACGCAAGCGTTGCCGGCGCCATCACGGCCAAGGTCGCGGGGTTTGCGGGCAGCGTGCTAGCCACCGCGTCCCGCCGCACCGGCAGCCCAGCCGAAGATGCCATGGCGGCGGCGCTGGCCGGGCATGCGCATAAGCTGTTCCGCTGGGGCGATGCGCCGCCCAACCCCTATGCCGGCTTCCTCGCCTGGGCGGATCAGGTGGTGGTGACGGGGGATTCGGTTTCCATGCTGTCGGAAGCGCTGGCCACGACGGGGCCGGTTTTCATTGCCGATCCAGGCGGGCTTGGGCCGCGCCATAAGCGCTTGGCGGAAAGCCTGATTGCAGCAGGGCAGGCGCGGGATTTGGCCGCCGCACCCGCGCCCTTTGCGCGCGCGCCGCTTGATGAAAGCGGGAGCATCGCCACCGAAATCCGCCGGCGCGGCTTGCTGGGCTAAACCGCGCTTTCATGAGGATTTCATACAGCCAAGGTGATGGCGCAGGTGATCTGCCGAAAAACTGATCTATGCTGCGCTCAATCCCATAAGGTGCCGCCATGACCCGCAGCCTGAGCCTTGCCTTTTCGCCCCGCTTCATCTGCCTGACCCTGGCATGCCTGGCAGCGCTCGGCCTTGGTTTGGCGCTGATGATCGCACCAGGCTTCTGGACTGGCTTGGGCTTTATTGTGGCTGCCGCACTCAGCGCACTTGGGCTCCGCGATCTGTTCCACCCAACCCATGCCATTCTGCGCAACTACCCACTCGCTGGGCGTCTTCGGTTTCTCATGGAAGAAATCCGCCCCGAAATGCGGCAATATTTTTTCGAAGATGAAAAGCACGGCACACCCTTCAGCCGCGATAAGCGCGCCATTGTCTATCAGCGCGCGAAAAAGCAATTGGATAAGCGGCCTTTCGGCACACAATATGATGTCTATGACACGGGCTTCGAATGGTTGCAGCATTCGCTTGCCGCCCGCGCGCCTGCCAACGACCTGCCGCGCATTCTGATCGGCGGGCCAGCCTGCACGCAACCCTATTCCGCTTCGCTTTTGAATATCTCCGCCATGAGTTTCGGATCATTATCCGCCAATGCCATTCGCGCCCTGAACCAAGGCGCCAAGCGCGGCGGCTTTGCGCATGATACGGGCGAAGGCGGGCTCAGCCCCTATCACCG
>JAPLOJ010000020.1 GCA_026400795.1 Alphaproteobacteria bacterium | reverse complement strand
GATCGGGGGTTGCTTACCAGCGGTAGTGGCTGAAGGCCTTGTTGGCTTCAGCCATCCGGTGCGTGTCTTCGCGCTTCTTCACGGCAGAGCCGCGATTATTCGCCGCATCCATCAGCTCAGCCGAAAGACGCTCTTCCATCGTGTTCTCGCCACGCTTGCGCGCGCTTTCAATGAGCCAGCGAATCGCCAGCGCCTGGCGGCGTTCTGTACGAACTTCGACCGGCACCTGATAGGTGGCACCACCAACGCGGCGGCTGCGCACTTCTACGGCGGGCTTCACATTATCCATCGCCTCATGGAACAGGCGCAGCGGATCGCTGTTGGGGCCACCCTTCTTCTTCAGCGTATCCATCGCCGCATAGACGATGGATTCGGCAACGCTCTTCTTCCCGTCATACATGAGAACATTCATGAAGCGGCTGAGAACGATATCGCCGAATTTCGGATCCGGCAGAACCTCACGCTTTTCGGCGCGGTGACGACGCGACATGGTTCAGATCCTCACTTCGGACGCTTCGCGCCGTAGAGCGAACGGCGCTTGCGGCGTTTGGCGATGCCCTGGGTATCCAGCACGCCGCGCAGGATGTGGTAGCGAACGCCCGGAAGATCCTTCACGCGGCCACCGCGGATAAGAACCACCGAGTGTTCCTGCAGATTGTGACCTTCGCCAGGAATGTAGCTCACGACTTCAAAGCCATTCGTCAGGCGCACCTTTGCAACCTTGCGGAGCGCAGAGTTCGGCTTCTTCGGCGTGGTCGTGTAGACGCGCGTGCAGACGCCGCGCTTCTGCGGGCTGCCTTTCAGGGCCGGAACCTTGTTCCGGGCTGGCTTCGTCTCACGCCCTTGGGCGATGAGTTGGTTGATCGTCGGCATGACGCCCCTTCGTAACCATCCAAATGACCTCTGGCCCTGCCAAACGGTTTTGCCCGGTATGGCGCGTTCAAACGCACCCCCCGGGCTACCAATCGGCTGCCGGCCTCAGCCCCCTAAAGGGCGGCGCCGGCGGCGGAGCTTTTGGTCTAAAAAACGACGAGCCCCGAATGAGGACTCGCTTAAGGAGGGGCCTTTTACGTCCCACCCCAGTTCAAGTCAAGCGCCGTTCACCGGTTGGAAGGGAATAATTCGCCCTGTTTTCACAGAGAATTTTACCCCATCCAACGTCACGGCGCAAAGCATCCTTATTCGGCTGCCTTTGGTTCCGGCAAAGCCGGTGAAGCGGCCGCAAGGCGCCCACGATCACGCTGCGCTGCCAGCGCCCGCAGGCGGTTCATCACGGAACCTGTGCCCGCCGGGATCAAGCGCCCGACAATCACGTTTTCCTTGAGGCCGGCCAGGTAATCCACCTTGCCCGCCGTGGCGGCTTCGGTCAGCACCCTGGTCGTTTCCTGGAAGGACGCCGCCGAGATGAACGACTCGGTCTGCAAGGATGCCTTGGTGATGCCCTGAAGCACCGGTTCGGCCACTGCCGGGCGTTCCTTGGCGGCGATTCGCTTCTCATTCTCAATTTCGAATTCGATGCGGTCCACCTGTTCGCCGATCAGATAGGTGGTGTCGCCCGGATCGGTGACCTCAACCTTCTGCAGCATTTGGCGGACGATCACTTCAATATGCTTGTCGTTGATCTTCACGCCCTGAAGCCGATAGACCTCCTGAATCTGGTCCACCAAGTAGTCGGCCAGCTTTTCGACGCCCAGCACCCGCAGGATATCATGCGGCACGCGGGGGCCATCCACCAGCGGGTCACCGCGCTTCACATAGTCGCCTTCCTGGACCGAGACGTGCTTGCCCTTTGGCACCAGGTATTCGCGCGGCACGGGCGGTTCATCACCCACCTGTTCCGGCACCACCAGGATGCGGCGCTTCGCCTTGTAGTCCTTGCCGAATTCCACGCGCCCATCAATTTCGCTGATGATCGCATGATCCTTCGGCCGGCGCGCTTCGAACAATTCGGCCACGCGCGGCAGACCACCCGTAATGTCACGCGTTTTGGAGCTTTCACGCGGCAGGCGCGCCAGCACGTCGCCGGCGGCGACCGTGGCATTGTTTTCCACCGAGAGAATCGTCCCAGGCGTCAGGAAGTAAATCGCTTCCGTGCCGTTTTCGCGCTTAACCACATTGTCGGCCTCATCACGCAGGATCAGGCGGGGGCGAAGATCAACGGCCTTGCCAGGCGCCTTGTATTCCACGACTTCGCGGAATGACAGGCCTGTGACTTCGTCCACGCGGTCAACCTGCGTAACATTCTCGATCAGGTCAGCGCATTCAACGCGGCCATTACGTTCCGTGATGATCGGCAGTGTGAAGGGGTCCCATTCAGCGAGCTTCTGCCCGCGCGTGACCTGCGCACCATCCGCCGCGATCAGACGCGCACCGTAAGGCACGCGCTGACGTGACCGTTCACGCCCCTGCGCATCATAAAGCGCGATTTCGCAATTGCGGCTCATCACAATCGGTTGGTTTTGACTATTGGTCACCACCACGCGATTGAGGATCTTGATGCTGCCTTCAGAAGCGGCTTCCACCGCGCTCTGTTCCGCACCACGCTGCGCGGCACCGCCGATATGGAAGGTGCGCATCGTCAGCTGCGTGCCAGGCTCACCGATGGATTGCGCGGCGATCACGCCAACCGCCTCACCGATATTCACCGGCGTACCGCGGGCAAGGTCACGGCCATAGCAAAGGCCGCAAACGCCCTGGCGCGCATCGCAGGTCAGCACAGAGCGGATCTTCACCTGCTCCACGCCCGAACTTTCGATTCGCTCCGCCTGCACCTCATCAATCAGATTGTTGCGCGCAACGATGAGCTCACCCGTTTCCGGATCAGCCACATCTTCCTGCGCGGTACGACCCAGGATACGTTCAGACAGTGATGAAACCACTTCCGCGCCATCCATCGCCGCACGCACGGAAAGCCCGCGTTCCGTGCCGCAATCAGGCTCCACAATGATGCAATCCTGCGCCACATCCACCAGACGCCGCGTCAGATAGCCTGAGTTGGCGGTCTTGAGCGCGGTATCGGCCAAGCCTTTGCGGGCACCGTGGGTGGAGTTGAAATACTCCAGCACCGACAGCCCTTCCTTGAAGTTGGCGATGATGGGCTGTTCGATGATTTCGCCCGAAGGCTTCGCCATCAGCCCGCGCATCCCGGCAAGCTGGCGCATCTGCGCGGGCGAACCGCGCGCACCGGAATGGCTCATCATCCAAACGCTATTGGTCGGCTTGCCGACTTCCTGACGCTGAATTTCCTTCATCATCGCGCCGGCCACTTCATCCGTGCAGCGCGACCAGGCATCCACCACCTTGTTGTAGCGTTCGCCGGCGGTGATCAGACCATCAAGATATTGCTGTTCGAATTCCTTGATCTCGGTCTTGGTGCGTTCGATCATGCCCTTCTTGTCGTCGGGCACCACCATGTCATTCTTGCCGAAGGAAATCCCCGCGCGCGCGGCGTGACGGAAGCCAAGCCCCATCAGACGGTCGGCGAAGATCACGCTCTCCTTCTGGCCGCAATGGCGATACACGGCATCCATCACGTCAGAAATATTCTTCTTCGTGAGCTGCCGATTGACCAGCGCATAAGGCAATTGTGGATGGCTGGGCAGCAAATCCGCAATCATCATGCGCCCAGGCGTGGTCAGCACCGTCGCCGGGCCGCCATTTTCAACGCCAATATCAACCTTCGCATGCACCGCCGAGTGCGGCGCAATCAGGCCATTCGCCAAAGCCTGTTCAATTTCACGCTGGCCACGGAAAATTTGCGGGCGGAATTTCAGTGCCTCAATTTCTTCCGGCGTCAGATTCTGGCCACCCTTGGCGCCGGCGCTATGCACTAGAGCCCGCACTTCTTCCACGCGTTTTTGCGCCACGCGGAATTCCGGCGTCTCAAGGCTCAGGTAATACAACCCCAACACAATATCCTGGCTTGGCACGATGATGGGCTTGCCATTCGCCGGGCTCAGAATGTTGTTGGTGGACATCAT
>JAPLOJ010000110.1 GCA_026400795.1 Alphaproteobacteria bacterium | reverse complement strand
TGCGCGATTTATTCTACCTTTTTGCAGCGCGCCTATGACCAGATCATGCATGATGTGGCGCTGCAATCCCTGCCGGTGCGCTTCGCCATGGACCGCGCCGGGTTGGTCGGCGCAGATGGCGCGACCCATGCGGGGTCTTTCGACATCGCCTATCTCGGTTGCCTTCCCAATATGGTGCTGATGGCCGCCGCTGATGAGGTGGAGCTGATGCATATGGTCGCGACCAGTGCTGCGATTGACGATCGGCCCAGCGGGCTGCGCTATCCACGCGGCGAGGGCTTTGGCTTGGAATTGCCCAAGCGCGGTTCGGTGCTGGAAATCGGCAAGGGCCGCGTGCTGCGCGAAGGCAACGCCATTGCTATCCTGTCCTATGGGGCGCGCTTGCAGGAATGCCTGAAGGCCGCTGATGAATTGGCAACGCATGGGCTTTCCTGCACGGTGGCCGATGCGCGCTTTGCCAAACCGCTTGATACAGCTTTGGTGGAACGGCTGGCCCGTGAGCATGAGGTGCTGATCACGATCGAGGAAGGCTCCATGCTCGGCTTCAGCGGGCTTGTCATGCATCATTTGGCGACGCGCGGGCTGATGGATCGCGGGCTGAAAATCCGCCCCATGTGCCTGCCGGATGTGTTCATTGATCACGAAGCGCCGCGCAAGCAATATGATCAGGCAGGGCTGAATGCGCCGCAAATCGTGGCCACGGCGCTGAGTGCGCTGGGCAAGCCAGAGATGCACTTGCCCGCGCGGGCGTAATCTTTCGCCCGCCTATTCCGCCGCTTGTCGCATGTGCCCCGCGAAGCGTGGCGCCACCTGTTCCATGAAAAGCCGGATGGAATTATTGGTCACCTCCGCACTCATGGGTCCAAGCCGGAAGGAACAGATCACGCCACCCACGCCAGTTGCTTCAATCTCCGCCATGCGGGCCGCGACCGTCGCGGGCGCGCCGCAAACCAGCGCATGTTCCGGATTGGTGCGCGCGGGGGGCGCGGTTTCCTTTTTCATGATCACGCCCTGTTCGGCGTAGATCTTCTCACGCATAGCCTTGCGCTGTGCCTGCATCGCCTCAAAGGCGGGGATCGCGATGCGGCGGGCTTCGTCATCGGTCTCCGCCACCACCACATTGCGCCAGACCCAGCTTTCATCAAGGCAATGCGCGATATGCGCGGCGTCAAACCCCGCTTCCGCCAGCGTGGCGCGATAGGCTGCCAGGCGCTTCTGCGTAACCTCCAGCGATTGCACATTCATCAGGAAAGGCAGGCCACGCCGCGCCAGGTGCAGCGCGCCATCTTCGCTGGATGCGGCACGGATCACGTAAGGGTGCGGCTTGGTGAAGGGCTCGGGCCGCAGCCGCGGCACATTCAATTCCCAGAACTTGCCCTTGTGCTGAAAACCATTCGGGCTGGTCCAGGCCTGCAGAATAATGCCCTCGGCTTCCTCATAGCGTTCCAGCGCTTCTTCCGCCGGAATGCCATAGCCCTGGTATTCATAGACGTTATAGGCAGTGCCGCGCCCAAGCCCGACAATCACGCGCCCGCCGGAGAGATTATCCAAAAGCGACATTTGCTCGGCAAGGCGCATCGGGTGATGCAGCGATACCTGCGCCACCGCGAAACCAACCTTGATCCGCTTGGTGGCCGACAACACGGCGGCGGCGAAAGTCACCGGGTCCACATAGGCGCAATTGCCATCGAAATGATGCTCGGCAAGCCAGAGCACTTCAACGCCAAGCTCATCACACAGCTTGGCTTCCGCGATGCTTTCCGCGATGACGCGATGATCACCGGAAGGCTCGCGGCTTTCGGGGAAGAGGAAATTGCTGAAGCGCAGCATGGTGGTCTCCACGGCGTGAATAACGCCAAGGTTAGATCAAGCCCACCAATGCGCAAGTTTTTTCCTTGCCCGCACCCGCCGGCCGGGCTGTAATTTACGTGAATGAGGGAGGTTTCGGCATGATCGGCAGGCGCGCGATGCTGGCGGCGGGGTTGGCGGCACCCGCGATCAAGGTTCAGGCACAGGAACGGCCAATTCAGATCATGGTGGGCTTCACGCCCGGCGGGAATATTGATCTGGCCGCGCGCATGGCCGCGCCCTTTCTGGAAAAATACTTGGGCGGGCAGCAGATCATTGTCGTCAATCGCCCCGGCGCCGGCGGCATGATCATGTTGAATGAGGTCTCGGCTGCAGCGCCGGATGGGCGCATCGCAGCACTTGTGTCACTCCCTGCCCTGGTGACCGCGCTTTATGACAATACGCCGCGCTATCGCGTGGACAGCTTCGCCTATGTCGGGCTTTTGACTGATGAGCCCTATACCATCTTCGTCGCCCCCAATTCGCCCTATCGCAGCCTGACCGATCTGCTTGAAGCCGCACGCGCCAAGCCCGAGGAAATCACCATGGCCGGTGCAGGCATTGGCAGCGCGCCGCATCTGGCGCTGATGCAATTGGAAAACGCCTCGGGCGCGCGCTTTACCTGGCTGCCCACTACCGGTGCCGGTCAGGCGATGCAATTGGTCCAGGGCGGGCATGTGGTGGGGTCCATTTCCACCGTCAGCCTGACGGTGCGCGCGCATCTGCAAGGCAGCCTTCGTGTGCTGGCGCTCATGGAAAAGCAGCGCTGGGACAAGGCCGGGGATTTGCCGACAGTGGCGGAAGCCGGCTTCCCGCTGGCAGCGGGTTCTGCGCGCGGCTTTGCGCTGCCAGCCGCGACGCCCGAACCCATCCTGGCGCGCTGGGAAGAAGCAGTGCGCCGCACGGCGGAAGACCCGGATTTCCGCGCTATCGCGGAGAGGGATTTCCTGATCGTGCGGCACATGAACCGCGCCACGATGCGCGGCTTCGTGGATGAGCAATACGCCACCTATGGCGAGATGTGGCAGCGTACGCCCTGGAAGAAATAGCGCAGCTAATCAGCCGCGCCACATCCCCCCACCATCCACATCCACCACCGTGCCATTCACATAAACGCCACGCGGGCTTGCCAGGAACACCGCCAGATCAGCGATTTCGGCTGATTCGATTGGGCGGTTGAAGGGCAGGCCGGTGATGGTTTCCGCCCAGCGTTCCTCATCGCCGAATTTCAGCTTCGCATTGACGCGCGCCTGGGTGATCATGCGATCGGTCTTGGTCACGGCGGGATTGATGCCGACAACCTTCACGCCATTGGCCTGCGTTGCCGCGCCCAAAGCTTGCGTGAAGGCAATCAAGGATGCATTGCCCGCGCCGCCGCAAATATAGCCGGCCTTGGGTGAACGCCCGGCCATGCCGATGATGTTCACCACTGCCCCCGCCTTGCGCGCTTCCATCGCCGGCAGATAGAGCTGGCACAGATGAATGTAGCCAAACACCTTCAGGCTCCAGGCTTCCTGCCAACGCTGGATGGAAATATCCTGCAAGCGCCCGGAAGGAATGGCGCCGGCATTATTCACCAGCACATCAATATCCGGAAAAGCGGCGTGCAGCCTTTCGCGTTCTTCAACACGCGAAAGATCAGCGGCCAGGGTTTCAACCCGCACCTGTGCCAAAGCGCGCACCTTATCGGCGGCGGTCGCAAGTGCCGCCGTATCGCGCGCTGTCAGCACCACATCGCAGCCTTCCCGCGCGAAGGCTTCCGCGCAAGCGAGCCCAATGCCTTTTGATCCACCCGTGACAAGCACACGCTTGCCGGCAAGTTGCATATCCATGTT
>JAPLOJ010000443.1 GCA_026400795.1 Alphaproteobacteria bacterium | reverse complement strand
GTTGCCCGCCCCCGCCCCAATCAGTGGATGTCTTCGGATTTCGCCAAGGCTTCGCGCAGCTTCGCGATATTGAAGCCAGGGGCGCGGGCCATATCCAGGATCACCGCTTCCTTTCGCGCGCCAAGATCAATGGCGGCGGGGATTTTGGTCACCACATCATGCGGGATGACCACCGCGCCGTGATGGTCCGCATGGATCACATCATCATGTGACACCTGCATGCCGTGGATGGTGACTTCACACTTCAGCGCCACGATATGCACATAGGAATGGGAGGGGTTCACCACGCCGGCAATGCCCTGAAAGCCCGGCGCGAACATCTCAAGGTCGCGCACCGAGCCATTGGTCACCACGCCAAGCGCGCCCAGGCCCTTATGCACGGCGCTATTCACTTCGCCCCAAAAGGCGCCAACGCCGGGGGTGTCGTCCAAATCCTGCAAGCAGACAATGGTCGGCAGCGCGGCATCAGCGACATATTCATACCAGCCGATCCGCATGGCCTTATCGGCTTCCTTGCTGCGGCCGGACGGGAAGGCCGCGCGCTGCGTGCCGGTGCGTGCCAGGCCGCAAATCGGCGGCAGTTTGCGGTCCACCGCCACCATGGGGCGCACAGTGAAGCCATAATTGCGCCGATGGGGTGCCACCACTTCCAGCGCATTGCAGATGGTGGGCGTATCCCAGGCGCGCAGCGCTTCCAGATCGGCGGCGGTAAAGGGGTATTTGCTCATGTGTCTGTTTCCTCCAGGGGCGCAGCATCGGGCGGACGGGGCGTCTGGTCAAATCCCGTCAATCAGCCTGCACATTCCCCTGCCGCACAACATCAAACCAGCGCTTGCGTTCGCTTGCGACCAGGGCAGCGTAATCGGCGGGCGGGCCGCCGCGTGGGGTGGTGCCGCGCGCGGCCAATTGCTGGCGGACCGCCGGGTCATTCAGCGCGGCCTGCGCCACTTCCGCCATGCGCGCCACCACGGCATCTGACGCCGATTTATGCGCATGCAGGCCGAACCAGGCCTCAGCCTCAAACCCCACCAGATTGAACTCAGCCCCAAGTTCGGAGACCGCCGGCACATTGGGCAGATCGGGCAGGCGTTCGCGGGACGTCACGGCCAGCGCCACCACATTGCCATTCTGGATTTGCGGGAGCGCGGTCGGCAGATTGTCAATCAGGCTATCCACCTCACCGCCGATCACCGCGGTCATGGCCGGGCCGGCGCCGCGATAGGGCACATGCTGCACCCGCACCCCGGCAAGCTGGTTGATCAACTCCCCGGTCAAATGCGTCGAGGTGCCATTGCCGGCGGAAGCGAAATTACGCTCTCCGGGTTTCGCCTTGGCGTCACGCAAAAAGGCGCGAAGATCACCGCCCGGCACACGGCGCGGATTGGCGACCCAAACATTCGGCACCGTCACCACCAGCGTCACGGCGCGGAAATCCGTCTCAGGATCATAGGCAAGGTTGCGGAACAGCGCCGGGCCAATGGCGTGGGAGGCGATTTGGCTCAAGAACAGCGCGTGATCATCGGCTTCGCGGGCGAAGCGCCCGGCGGCGAGCGTGCTGCCCGCACCTGGCTGGTTTTCGACCACAACATTGCGCCCGAACCGTTCACGCATGGCGGCGGCCACCAGCCGCGCCACCACATCCGTGGTGCCACCTGGCGGGAAGGGGCAAACAAGGCGCAAATCCTTATTCGGCCAGGCGGCTTGGGCGCGGAGTGCCGGCGCGGCAAGCAGCCCGGCAGCGGCGGTGATGGTCGTGCGGCGTGTGGTAGATGTCATGAGGTGTAGCCTTCTTCCCGGTTTGACCGACGCTTTGCCTGAATTGCTGCCCCTGGCAAGATGCACCGTATGGAGCACCCCGCATGACCCAAAAACCCGAAACCCTGCCGACCCATGATGTCGCCGGCCGCTTCGCCGCGCCGATTGACCAGACCGCGCATGAACCCGCGCATTGGGAGAAGGAGGCTGACGCCATCCGCCTGCTGCTGGCGGATAAGAAGCGCCAAATCTTCACCACCGATGAAAGCCGGCGCGTGCAGGAAGCGCTGGATGCGGAAACCTATTGGAAGCTGCCCTATTATGAGCGCTGGATTCACGGCTTTTCCAGCCTGCTCAAGGAAAAGGGCGTGCTTCAGGAAGCCGATCTGACCACCGAGGAAGCGCGGCTTCGTGCCGCCGGTGAAGACAAGGTGGAAGACGCGCCCGGCGGGCATCACCACCACCATCATGATCACGACCACGACCATGATCATGATGACCATCCCTATCAGGAAGATGATGATGCCGGGATTGCCGTGCTATCCCCCCTGCAATTGCGCGGGCGGGCAGTGCGGAACCTGTTGATCGCACGCGGCATTCTGACAGCAACTGAAATCCGCGCCCAGATTGAGGCGATGGATAGCCGGGGTGAGCATCTCGGCGCGCGGGTTGTGGTGCGCGCCTGGACCGATCCTGGCTTTGCCGCGCGGCTTGCCGCCGATGCCGGCGCGGCGGTGGAAGAATTGGGCCTGTCGCGTGGGGAGACCGTGCTGACGGCGCTCTTCAATACGCAAGATGTGCATAATCTGGTCGTTTGCACGCTCTGTTCCTGTTATCCGCGTAGCGTCCTGGGCCGCCCACCCGCCTGGTACAAAAGCCGCGCCTATCGCGCACGCGCGGTGCGGGACCCGCGCGGCGTGCTGGCTGAATTCGGCACGCATTTGCCCGAAGGCACCAGCATTCGCGTGCATGATAGCAATGCGGAACTGCGCTACCTGGTCGTGCCGCGCCGGCCCACCGGCACTGAGGGTTGGGATGCCGCGAAGTTGGAGCAGCTTGTCACGCGCGATGCGATGATTGGGGTGACGGAAGCGGCGGCCCCCTAATTACAGGCCAAGCCGTTCCTGATAACGCCCCCGCCAATCCGCCCCGCTGATCCAGCGCCGGAGCGAAGCCACATCCGTCGCCTCACCGCTCAGCGCCGCCATCGCGCGCCACATCAGCGCCAGATTGCAGGAAATCACCGGCGCGCCATCCACCTCCGGCTGCGCCAGAATGGCGCCGAGGGAGGGCATGCCGGTGCCGAGCAGAATAATCGCCTCCACCCCCGCGCCCTTCATGGCGGCAAGGGCGGCGTTGGCATCGCCCTCGGCCAGGGCATAGATCGGGTGGAAGGCGGCGCCCGGTGTGGCGACGGAGATAACGCGCGCCACCTCAAACCCCCGCGCAGTCCAATAGGCGGCCGAGGCTTCGGTCAGATCAGGCGGGTAGGGGGAAACCAGCCCGATGCGTTTGGCCCCAAGCGCAGCAAAGGATTCACATACGGCACGGCCAGCGGTGATGAAGGGCACGCGGGCCGAAAGGCGGGCCACGGCGGCGTCCTCGGCCTCGGGCCCCACCAGATAGGAAGACCCCGTGCAGGCAAAGGCGATGGCACCCAGCGGCGCATTGGCGAATTGCGCGCAGGTCGCATCCAGCCCCGCGACATAGTCGCGCAGCCGGTCATTCAGGCTGGGCCGCGTGCTCACCAGACGCGCGGTCAGCATGGCGGTTGCTGGCGGCAGCAGCAGCGAGAATTCCGGCTCCACCGTGGTATTGGCCTGAGGGGTCAGCACCCCAAGCAGGCCCTTCCTCGCATAGGCAAGTGACATGGCATCCTCCCGCGCCATGAAGACATGGCGGCGCCTTCTGGTCTATGGAAAGCCCGAATTTCCGGGGGATCACAACATGAAAACCACCAAGCGCCGCGCCATCCTGGCCGCCATCCTTGCCACCCCTGCGCTAGCGGCAGGCGCGCAAACCGCGCGGCCCATCCGCTTCATTGTCCCCTTCCCGCCTGGCGGCACGGCGGATTTGTTGGCCCGGCTGGTGGCGCGGGAGATGGAAAGCCGCCTTGGCGCACCGGTGGTCGTGGAAAATCGCGCTGGCGCGGGCGGCGTGGTTGGCAGTGATTCGGTTGCGAAAAGCGCCCCCGATGGCACAACCATCTTGCTTTCCAACATCGCCTCCCAGGGGATTGCACCGGCCATCCTGCCTTCCATGCCCTATGATGTGCTGCGCGATTTCACCCATATCGGCCTGCTCGCCGCGGTGCCGAGTGCGATTGCGGTTTCCGCTACCGGCCCCTGGCAGACCCTGCCCGCGCTGATCGCCGCCGCACGCGACAAACCCGGCAGCATCCGCTTCGGGTCCAATGGCAATGGCACGTCGTCTCACGCCAAGTTGGAAATCCTGAAGCGGCTGGCGGGGGTGGATATCACCCATGTGCCCTATCGCGGCGCAGCCCCGGCGGCGACTGATGTGATTGCAGGCAATATTGATGGGCTGATCGCCGCAATCTCCGATGTTGGGCGCAATGAACGGCTGCGCTTGCTCGCCATGACCACGCCTGAACGCCTGCCGCGCTGGCCCGATGTGCCATCCGTCGCGGAGCTTGGCCTGGGGCAATTGGTGGCGGCGAATTGGTTCGGCATCAGCGGCCCGGCCGGCATCCCGGCGCCGGTTGCGGACCGACTGAATGCCGCGCTGGTGGAAAGCCTGGCAACACCCGCGCTCAGTGAACGCCTGGTGGAATTGGGCGCCGCCCCGAACCGGCTGGACCGCCCTGGCTTCACCGCGCTGGTCGCCGCCGATATGGCGCGCTGGGCGCAGATTGTGCGCGAAGCCGGGATCAAGGCTGACTAACCCGTTTGGCACGGTGATTGCCTAGCTCCAAGGCATAAGCGGCGCATTCGCTGGGAACTGGGTCAGTTTGCCCAATTTTTAGGCGGCAAGTGCCGACTTAACAGCAAGGAGCTTTCGCATGAACCGTCGTCGTCTTCTTGGCCTGACCGGAGGCGCCATTGCCGGCGCTCTGGCAAGCCCGGGCATTCTCTCCGCGCAAAGCGGCGCTTGGCCGACCCGCGGGTCCATCCGCCTGATCGCGCAATTCCCGCCGGGTGGCCTGGTGGATACCGTAAGCCGCCTGATGGCCCCTGCCCTTTCCCAGGCGCTGGGCCAAACCGTGGTGGTGGAAAACCGCGCTGGCGCGGGTGGCGTGATC
Source organism: Alphaproteobacteria bacterium (assembly GCA_026400795.1). Lineage (GTDB taxonomy): Bacteria > Pseudomonadota > Alphaproteobacteria > Acetobacterales > Acetobacteraceae > Neoroseomonas. Next base: position 744 of record JAPLOJ010000443.1, on the reverse strand, counting down.
GGCACGGATTTTGTCGCGAAGCAGCCGGCAGATGGCTATACGCTGCTGGTTTCCCACGCTTCGGTGCATGTCTTCTCGGCGGCCACCATGCCAACGCTGCCCTTCAACCCGGTCACGGATTTCACCCATATCGGGCTTTTGGTGGAAGCGCCGAATGTGCTGCTGGTGAAGTCTGAGTCACGCTTCAAGACGCTGGCGGATTATCTGGGTGCGGCGAAGACGCAGCCAGTCCGCTTCGGGTCTTCGGGCATTGGTTCGGCGCCGCATCTGCTGGGTGCCATGCTGTCGGGCGAAGCCAAGGTGACCAATCTGGATCACGTGCCCTATCGCGGCAGCGCGCCCGCCATGCAGGATCTGATGGCCAATCAGATTGAAAGCCTGATTGATCCCATCACGACCAATGTGCAGCTGATGAAGGATGGCGTGCTGCGCGCGCTGGCCGTTTCATCGCCGCAGCGCCTGCCGGCCTTCCCGAATGTGCCGACCTTCGCTGAACTTGGCTTCCCGAAGCTGACTTCCGCGCAATGGCTTGGGCTTTCCGCGCCAAAGGGTCTGCCTCAGCCAATCACGGAAAGGCTTGCCGGCTTGGTCAACCCCATCTTGGCGCGGCCGGAATTGATGGCGCGGTTTGAAGATTTGCAGACCCTGCCGCGTCGGCCTTCGCCACTGAATGGCGATTTCGTGAAGCTCATGCAGGAGCAAATCACGGAATGGACCGCGGTTGCCAAGCAATTCGATATTGTT
>JAPLOJ010000229.1 GCA_026400795.1 Alphaproteobacteria bacterium | reverse complement strand
AGCGGCGCAGGAAGCAGCGAAGCTGATCGCCGCCGCACAAGACCGCACGCTGACCGAACGCGAGGCGAAGCAGGTACTGGCCGCTTATGGCGTGCCTGTGGTGCCGGAACGGCTGACGACATCGGAAGATGAGGCGCTGGCTGCTGCCAAGGCACTTGGCTGGCCGGTCGCGATCAAGGTGGAAAGCCCGGATTTGCCGCATAAGACCGAAGCGGGAGTGATCCGGCTGAAGCTGAAGGATGAGGCCGAATTGCGCGACGCCTTCCGCGCCGTCATGGCCAATGCAAAACACCACGCGCCCAATGCGCGCATCAATGGCGTGCTCGTGCAGCCCATGGCGAAGCCGGGCGTGGAGATCATGGTCGGCGCGCGCATTGACCCGCTGATGGGGCCGCTGGTGGTGGTGGGCTTGGGCGGTGTGCTGGTGGAATTGATACGCGATTCAGCGCTGGCGCTGGCGCCTGTCACCAAGACGGAAGCGCGCGATATGCTCGGCCGCCTGAAAGGCAGCGCGGCGCTGGGCCGCCGATATGGATCGGCTTTCGGATATCATCGTGCGCCTCTCGGAATTTGCGGCCGATCAGCGTGATGTGATCGCGGAATTGGATGTGAACCCCATCATCATCGCCGGCAGTGATGCTGTCGCGGTGGATGCGTTGATTGTGAAAGCCTGAGGCATCACCATGACCAAACCGCTTTTCCTGCTTTGGACCGATGGCGCGGATGCCTATCGCAAGGCGATCACCGATGCCGGCTTGGACCAGCGCATCAGGCTTGAGGAATTACCGCGCAACGCGACACCCAGCGCTGCGCAAATGCAGGAAGCGGAGGCTATGCTGACCTGGGGGCCTCCCTCCGGGACGCTGGCGCAAATGCCAAAGCTCCGCTGGGCGCAGGCGTTAACGGCAGGCGTGGAACATTGGCTCGCGCGGGCGGATTTGCCGCCAGGCATGACGCTGACCTGTGCACGCGGCACGCATCGCGTGCAGATGCCAGAAAATATCCTAGGCGCGCTTTTTCATATCACGAAACCCTATGCCGCGATTGTGGGTGACAATGCCGCCGCCACCTGGACGCGGCGGGTTTCCTCAACGCTCGCGGGGCAGACACTTGGCATTCTGGGCCTTGGCGCCATCGGGCAGGAATTGGCGCGTAAGGCGGCCACACTTGAAATGCGCGTGATCGGCACGCGCCGCGCTGCTGGCACGCTGCCGCATGTGGAACGCGTTTACTCACCGGCGGAAACCGATGAGGTGCTGGCGCAATCCGATTTCGTGGTGCTGCTGCTGCCGGCCACGCCCGAGACAGAAAACATCATCAATGCCGCGCGGCTCGCGCGCATGAAGAAAACCGCCTGGCTGCTGAATTTCGGCCGTGGCGCCTTGATTGATGATGCAGCCTTGGTTGCGGCTGCCAAGGCGGGCACCATTGCCGGCGCCATCCTGGATGTGTTCCGGCAGGAACCTTTGCCCAAGGAAGATCCTTTCTGGAGCACGGAAAACATCCTGGTGTTGCCGCATATTGGCGGGCTGCATCCGGCGCGGGATTCCATGGTGGCGGCGCTGCTGGTTGAAAATCTACGCCGTTTTCTGGATGGCGCGCCGCTCAAGGAAGTGGTGGACCGCAAGGCGGGTTACTGACCCCCATGGCCTATGCGCCCTTCGATCTCAGCGGCAAGGTTGCGCTGATCACGGGCGGTAATTCCGGCATTGGGCTTGGCATGGCGCAAGCTCTTGCCCAAGCGGGCGCTGATATCGCGATCTGGGGCAGCAATGCCGCGAAAAACGCGACCGCCTTGGAAAGCCTGAAGCCGCTTGGTGTGCGCCTTTATGCGCTAGCCTGCGACATTAGCGATGAAGCGGCGGTGGAGACCGCCTTTGCGGAAACAGTGAAGCAGCTTGGCCGTGTGGATGCCTGCTTCGCCAATGCCGGCACCTATGGTCATGCATCACGCTTCACGGCGCTGGAAACCGCAGAATGGCAGCGCGTCATGCGCATCAATCTGGATGGCGCCTTCTTCACGCTGCGCGCTGCGGCACGGCATATGGTGGAACGTGGCGGCGGCGGTTCCCTTGTGGCCACAGCTTCCCTCGCCGCCATTGAAGGTGCCGCGCGCAATGCGCATTACGGCGCCACCAAGGGCGCGCTGGTCGCGATGATTCGGGCGCTAGCGGTGGAGCTGGCCCGACATGAGATTCGCGCCAACGCCATCCTGCCCGGCTGGATCGAAACCGCCATGACCGCCGGCAATGTGGCCGATACGCGCTTCAGCGGCGCCGGATGCCTCGGTCTATCATTCCGGCGATTGCCTGGTGATTGATGGCGGCTATTCCCTTTTCTGACCCCCCTCTGGACCCCGGCCCCCGGCTTGGGTTAGGAAGACTGTGCGTTGCCCCTGTGGCGGAACGGTAGACGCAGACGACTCAAAATCGTCCGCCCGTGAGGGCATGGGAGTTCGAGTCTCCCTGGGGGCATTCCTAAACATCGGAATTTTCGGGGATGAGGATGTTGGGGCGACCAACGGGACTCGAACCCGCGACATCCAAGACCACAACCTGGCGCTCTACCAACTGAGCTATGGCCGCCATCAACGAGGCTGAGATAGGCCTGCTCGCCCGGCTCAGTCAACCGCGAAGCCTTGGGTTGCGCAGACGCCGTGCAAAATGACATGGTGAGGGCATGACCCAAGCCGCACCTGCCCGCCCCCTTGCCCTGCCGATTGCATTGGTGATTGGTTGCGCGGTTTGCGGCGCCATGCTCGCCATGGGGTTGCGCCAATCCTTTGGCCTGTTCCTGGCGCCCATGACAGCGGAACATGGCTGGGCGGCGCGGGATTTCGCCTTTGCCATCGGCCTGCAAGTGCTGATCAATGGCATGAGCCAGCCCTTCATGGGCCAGCTTGCGGATCGCTTCGGTGGCCGGCGCGTGGTGATGGGCGGTGCCGTGCTGTACTGCATCGGCATATTGGGCATGGCGCTTTCGGAATCCGTGGTGCCTTTTACCTTCTTTGCTGGCTTCATCATGGGCATGGCGGTCTCGGCGGCCGGGATGCCGACGATTATCGCGAGCCTGACGCGCATGTTGCCGCCGGAAATGCGCGGGCGGGCGACTGGGCTTGGCACGGCGGGGTCCTCAGCCGGGCAATTCCTGGTGGTGCCGCTGGCGGGCATCGCCATTCAGGGCTTTGGCTGGCAGGGCGCGCTTTTCGCCATGGCGATGGCGACCTTGTTCATGATCCCGCTTGCGCTGCCGCTGGCCGATAAGCAGCCGGCGGCCGCGCCGGGCGCGGTGGTGGATAATGAAACCGCGCGGTCAGCCATGGGCCGCGCGCTGCGCGATCCGAGTTTTTGGTATCTTTCCTCTGGCAATTTCGTCTGCGGCCTGCATGTTTCCTTCCTGACCGTGCATTTGCCGGGCTTTGTGCATAGCTGCGGCCTGCCGCTTTATGTCGGCGCTGGCGCCATTTCCATGATTGGGCTGTTCAACATCATCGGATCATTGGCCGCCGGGGAATTGTCCCAACGCTGGAAGCGCCGCGAATTGCTGGTGGGGATTTTCGCGGCGCGCGCCGTGCTGATGACCGTATTTTTGCTGTCGGAAAAAACCACTACGACCGTGCTGATTTTCTCCGCCATGATGGGTCTGCTGTGGCTTTCCACTGTACCGCCTAGCCTGGCGCTGTGTGCGCGCAATTGGGGCCTGCGGTGGCTGGCCACGATTTTCGGCATGGTCTTTGTCAGCCATCAGATTGGCGGCTTCACTGGTGCCTTCCTCGGCGGCATTATTTTTGATCGTACCGGTTCTTACGATCTGATGTGGGTGATCGGCATTCTGGCCGCGGTCTTTGCCGCTTTGATTCACATTCCCCTGCGCGATGGGCCGCGCGCCCAGCCCGCCACGGCCTGAGTTTTTCCGAAAGGTTTTTACATGCGCCTTGCCCTGATCCATGCGCTGCGCCATTCGCCGCCGCCGATTGAAGCCGCCTTCGCCCAGCTTTGGCCCGGCCAGACGCTCATGAATTTGCTGGATGACAGCCTTTCCGCCGATCTGGCGCGTGAGGGCAAGCTCACCCCCCGCATGACAGAGCGCTTCCTTACCTTGGCGCGCTATGCCGCCGCCACCGGGGCGGATGGTATCCTGTTCACCTGTTCCGCCTTCGGCCCTTGCATTGAAGCCTGCGCGCAGGATTTGGCGCCGATGCCCGTGCTGAAGCCGAATGAGGCGATGATCGAAGAAGCAATCACCAAGGGCAAGCGCATCGGGCTTTTGGTGACTTTCGCCGGCACCATCCCTTCCATGATCCCGGAATTCCCGCCCGGCATCACCGTGGTGCCGAAACTGGCCGAAGGTGCCTTGGCCGCTTTGGATGCGGGCGATTTCGCGACGCATGACCGGCTGGCGGCCGAAGCGGCGCGGGATTTGGCAGATTGTGATGCGATTGCGCTTGGCCAATTCAGCCTGGCGCGCGCCAAACCCCTGGTGGAGCAAGCTACCGGCAAGCCCGTGCTGACCACGCCCGATAGTGCAGTGGTAAAGCTGAAGCGGTTGCTGGGTGGGTAAGGAGCGTCAAGGGCAGAGCTTTGACAAGATTTCGTATTGGCGGATCGGGCTCTGCCTAGCGCGTATTGCGTTCACATGGGTTCATGCAACCCGCTCTATATCGTTTTTTTCGAGCATCTTCACACGTTCAGATGATTCCATCTGAACGTGATCTGCTCTGGAGCCTTCAAAAAAGCTTGGGCCAGCGCGATGTGCGGTTGCGTTCCTGTTCAGCGGTCAATTCATAAGGACCGTCGCGCACATTGCGATAAGGCGGCGTCGCTACCGGTGGCGTCGTCCAGCAATCCACTTGGCCCAGGCTGCGCGTACATATGGGCTGCACCGGCGGCGGCGGGTCTGAACCGCAATAGGTCTGGCCCTTGGCGAGGCGGACATAGGAGCAATCCTGGCCCGTCAGCAAGGACACCACATTATCGCCGATGCCGCGCTGGGTTAAAACAAGCGATGCCCCCTCAGCCACCGCTGGAATGGCGAGCAAAGGCGCGCCTGGGGCACCAACGCTTTCGCAGCCGGCGAGCATCAGAAAGACCATCATTAGGGGGCGTATTTTACGCATCTCATAACAAGACCCTAGAAAAGTTAATGAATTGCAAATTTTTTCCTAAAATCTTTACCAAGCCGCCCCTGAAGTCCAAATATCCCCGTTTGACCGCCAGGGCGGAAGGGCTTAGCCCTGCGCCAAACGTCTCGCTGACCGAGGATCGCCTTGCCCGATATTTTCGATGAGGTTGCGGAAGACCTTCGCGCTGAACGCGCCCGCCGCTTGTGGAAGCGCTACGGGACCCTGGTTCTGGGCGTGCTTGTCATGGTGCTGGCCGGCATCGGCGCCCATCAAAGCTGGCGCTGGTATGAAGCGCGTGAGGCTGAAAAGGCTGGCATGGCCTTCATGGCGGCGCATCGCGCGGCGGAGGCCGAAGGTGCGGACCTCAAATCCATGGCGCAGCGCTTTGAAGAAGCCTCCCGCAGCGCCCCCGCCGGCTATCGCGACCTGGCACGGTTGCGCGCCGCCGCACTGAAGGCCGAAACGGGCGATCTGGCTGAGGCACTCCGGCTTTATGATGCGATCGCAGCTGATAGCAGCGCCGATCCGCTGTATCGGGATTTGGCCTCCCTGCTTTGGGTGATGCGTTCCCTGGACAGCGCCAACCCGGCCGAACTCGCCGCGCGCATCACGCCGCTGACCCGGCCCGATTCGGCCTGGAATGCCTCGGCGCGCGAAATCGCGGGGCTGATTGCCCTTCGTGCGGGACGGCGTGACGAAGCGCACCAAGCCTTCCAGACGCTGGCCGCTGATGTCACCGCGCCGCGCGGCGTCCGCGAAAGGGCACAACGGCTGGCCATGGGGCTTGAAGGATGATGGGGCGGGAACTCTCACGGCGCGCGTGGCTGCTGGGCTCGGCCGGGCTTCTGGCCGGCTGTGAAACCCTGGACAGTATTTTCGGCGAACGGCGCGTGAAAATCACAGGAGAGCGCAAACCCGTGCTCACCCTGCCCGATCGCACGGTTGAAGCGGATGCCGAGGCGCGCGGTCTGACTATTTCCCTGCCAGCGCAGCAAGCGCTCGGCCTGTGGCCGCAGCTTGGCGGCACCGCGAGCCATGCGGGCGGGCATATGGCGCTTGGCGCCACCACCCTGCGGCAGGCTTGGTCCAGCAGCTATGGCACGGGCACATCCCTTCGCCGCCGCGTGGTTGCCGGGCCAGTTGCCAGCGCGGATCGCGTTTTCATGGGCGATGCGGAAGGCTTCGTATCCGCCTTCGACATCGCCAATGGCGCGCGCCGCTGGCGCGTTGATACCCGCCCTGAAAATGATCGCGGTGCGGGCGGCGGTGCTGGCGTAATTGTGGAAGGCGATACGGTCTTCGTCACCACCCTGCTTTCGGAAGTACTGGCGCTTTCCGCTGCCGATGGGTCGGTCAAATGGCGCGTGCGCTTGCAAGCCCCCATGCGCGGCGCGCCTTCCTTCGCCAATGGCCGGATTTTCGTGACCACTTTGGATAGCCAGCTTCTGGCGCTTTCTGCCGAGGATGGGAAAGTGCTTTGGCGCTACCGTGCTCAGGCGATCCTGACCGTGCCGCTTGGCCTGCCGCCGCCCGCCATTGCCGGCGAAACCGTGGTGGCCGGCTTTCCTTCCGGCGAAATTCTGGCCTTCCGCGCCAATGATGGCCGCGTGATCTGGAGCGACAGCCTGGCCGCAGCCGGCGGCACCAGCCTTGCCGATGTCGGCAGCGTGCGTGCTGCGCCAGTGATCTCAGGCAATAGCGTCATTGCCATCGGCATGGGTGGTATTGGGCTTTCCATTGATCTGCGCTCTGGTCGGCGCATTTGGGAACGCGAATTTGGCGGCACAGAAATGCCCTGGGCCGCAGGCGAATGGATCTTTGGCGCCACCGATGCTGGCGAAATGGCGGCGCTGCAGCGCGATACGGGTCAGGCGCGCTGGGCGGTTTCGCTGCGGCCACCCGCGCAGGGCAATCGGGCGCAGCCGATGGTGCAGCTTTCCTCTCCGCTACTGGCAGGGGGCAGGCTTTTCGTTGGCACCAGCCTGGCGGAGCTTGTCTCGCTTGATCCATCGAATGGCGATGTACTGGTGCGCCAACGCCTTCCAGGCGCGCTTTCCCTGCCAATGCTTGCGGTGGGCGGGCGCCTGATTGTTGCGACAGATGATGGCAGCCTGATCGCCTTTGCGGGCGAAGGCTGAACAGAGCCCCTTCATGCAGCCTGTAATTGTCATTCTGGGCCGGCCAAATGTTGGTAAATCCACGCTGTTCAATCGGCTGGCGCAGCGGCGTATTGCCTTGGTGCATGACACGCCGGGTGTGACGCGTGACCGGAAGGAAGTGATCGCGCGCATCGCCGGACGCGACGTGACCTTGGTGGATACCGCCGGGCTTGAGGAAGCGCCACCCGATACCGTGCCCGGCCGCATGCGCGCGAGTTCCGAGGCCGCTTTGCGTGGCGCCTCCCTCGTGCTGTTTGTGATGGATGCGCGCGCTGGCATCACGCCCGCGGATCGCGCTTTTGCGGCTTGGCTCAGGCGGATGCGCGTGCCGGTGCTGGTTGTCGCGAATAAGGCCGAAGGGCGCGCTGGCACCACCGCCGCCATGGAAGCCTTTGAATTGGGCCTGGGCGATCCCGTGCCGGTAAGCTCAGAACATGGTGATGGCTTCGGCAATCTGCATGATGAAATCGCGGCCAAGCTTGGCCCTCTGCCAGAAGATGAGCCAGAGGAAGAAGATAAAGAACGCCCGCTGCGCCTTGCCATTGTGGGCCGGCCCAATGCCGGCAAATCCACGCTGCTGAACGCGCTTTTTGGTGAAGACCGCATGATCACAGGCCCGGAACCCGGCCTGACGCGCGATGCGGTCGCCGTCCAATGGCGCGATTCAACCGGCGGCGAGGTGCGGCTGGTTGATACGGCCGGCATGCGCAAGAAGGCGCGGGTGCAGGAAACGCTGGAGCAGATGTCGGTCGCGTCTTCCCTTGCCGCACTCAAGGAAGCGGAAGTGGTGGTGCTGGTCCTGGATGCGCTGCTTGGCATGGATGAACAGGATTTGCGCATTGCGCGCCTTGCCGAACGCGAAGGCCGCGCACTGGTGATCGCGCTCAATAAATGGGATGCGGTGGAAGACCGCAATGTGGCGCGCAAGCGTGTGGAAGACGCGCTGATGACATCTCTTGCGCAATCCAAGGGCGTGCCGGTGGTGCCGCTTTCGGCGGCGACGGGGCGGGGCGTTGATAAGCTGATGCCTGCGGTGCGCGCTGCATATGCTCTATGGAATCGTCGCATCCCGACCGGGGAGGTCAATCGCTGGTTCGAAGCGGCGCTGGCACGGCATCAGGCGCCGCTGGTGGATGGCAGGCGCATAAAGCTGCGCTACGCGACCATGCCCAAGGCGCGTCCACCCACGATGGTGATTTTCGGCACGCGGGCTGATGAATTGCCGGAGGATTATCGGCGCTACCTCGTGAATTCCTTCCGCGAACACTTCACCATGCCGGGCGTGCCGATCCGGCTGCAAATGCGATCCCCGCGCAACCCCTATGCCGAGGATGACGGCTAGGCTTTCCGGCGCATCTTTCGCCCGCTGCAAAACGCGCCTAGGCTTGCGTATC
>JAPLOJ010000444.1 GCA_026400795.1 Alphaproteobacteria bacterium | reverse complement strand
CCGCGGCCTTCATTGGAAGGCAGCACGCCATCGGCAAGCAGAAAGGCGCCGGCGCGCAAATGGTCTGCCACCACGCGGTGGCTGGACCGGAACGGCCCATCAGGGTCTTGGCCCGTGGCTTCCGCACTCGCCAGGATAATCGCGCGCAGCGTGTCCGTGTCGTAATTGTCGTGCTTGCCTTGCAGAATGGCGGCGAAGCGTTCAAGCCCCATACCGGTATCAATGGAAGGGCGCGGCAGCGGGTTGCGCGTGCCGGCGGGTTCTTCCAGGAACTGCATGAAAACCAGGTTCCAGATTTCGATGAAGCGATCACCATCCTGATCGGCGCTGCCAGGTGGGCCACCGAAAATCTTGTCGCCATGGTCGAAGAAAATCTCGGAACAGGGGCCGCAGGGACCGGTATCGCCCATGCGCCAGAAATTGTCGGAAGTCGGGATGCGGATGATGCGATCATCGCCGATCCCAGCGACCTTTTTCCAGATATCGGCAGCGTCTTCATCTTCTGAATAGACCGTGACCAGCAGCCGGTCCTTGGGCAGCGCGAAATCCTTGGTCAGCAATTCCCAGGCATAGGGGATGGCCTGTTCCTTGAAGTAATCCCCGAAGGAGAAATTGCCGAGCATTTCGAAAAACGTGTGGTGCCGCGCGGTATAGCCGACATTATCAAGGTCATTATGCTTGCCCCCGGCGCGGACGGATTTTTGTGCCGAGGTGGCGCGGGAATAGGGGCGCTTTTCCTGGCCGGTGAAGACATTCTTGAACTGCACCATGCCGGAATTGGCGAACATCAGCGTGGGATCATTGCGCGGCACCAGCGGGCTGCTTTCCACCACTTCATGGCCATTGCGACGGAAGTAATCCAGGAAGGTCGCACGGATATCATTGCTGCTGGTCATGTTTCGCCCATCGGGTCCGCGTTTTCGAAGTGCGGAGAGGTAGCGCGCAGCGCCCCGCGCGTGAAGGGGCGGCCTCGCCGTATCGCCGCGCAGGCGCGCGGCCGAACGGCTCGGCTTGTTTGTTGGGTCACATTTTCCGAGCCGCCAAGTGAGCCCACTTGGCTTGAAAATGCTCACATTTTGCCCGGCCAAACCCCTGGCCGCACGGCGAGCGCGCAAATCAGCCCGTAAGCAGTAATGCCAAGCGCCACGGCAATGAATTGCCCCTGCAGCCCAAGCCCCGCCATATCCATCAGCAAAGCGCCCCCCAGCACGGCAAGCCCCACGCGCGTGACTGCCGCCAGCACCGGCCAGCGCATCCTCCCTGCCCCCATGGCGGCGAAGTAAAGCGCCATGCCCAGGCCGAAACCAGGCAAGGCCCAGCCGATGATCGCCAGCGCTTCCGTCGCAATCGCCGCCACGGCTGCGTCACTGGCGAAGGCCGCCGCCACTTGGGCGGGGAAAAGGGCAATGCCAAAGCCAATCACGCCCGTGACCGCAAAGGCCAAAGCGCCACCGGTCCAGGCGATGCGTCGCGCTTCTTCCCAATCCCCCGCGCCAACCGCCCGCCCGACCAGGGCCGTGAGTGCGGAGCCTATGCCAAAAGCCAGCGGGATCATCAGGAATTCCATGCGCGCGGAAATGCCATAGGCCGCAATTGCCGCCGGCCCGAAAGCGGCGATGCGCGCCGTGACCAGGATGGTGGCCAGATTGGCCAGCGTTGCCATCACGCAGGCAACCAGCCCCACCGCCAGGATGCGCCCAAATAGCGCGCGGCTGAGCGGCGCGCGAAAATCCGGCACAAACCCGGCACCGCCGCGCAGCACCACAAGTGCCATAATCAGCGCGGAAGCAGTCATGCTGAGCGCGAAGGCCATGCCGGCGCCGGGCAAGCCGAGCCCGAGCGGTTCCATGAACACCCAGGCGAGCGGTGGGAAGATCAGCCACCCGCCCACCACGCCCCGCGCCGCCAGGGCATGCCGCCCGCCACCGCGCAGGATGGACGCCAAGGTATTCGCCATCCAGGCCGGCAAAGCGCCGGCACCGAAAGTCCAGGCGGCATAGGCAGCGCCTGCTTCCGCCGCCCCCGCGCCGCCGATCAGGCCCAGGATCGCGCTCGGAAACAACAGGAAAGGCAGGGCGAAAAGCGCCGCACCCGCGCAGGCGATGATCAGCGCATGGGCCGCCAGCGCCGCCGCTTCATCCCGCTTCCCGCCGCCCAAGGCGCGCGCAATGGCCGAAACCACGCCACCCCCCATGGCACCAGCCGACATTTGGGAAAGCAGCAGCGTGAAAGGCAGCACCACCGCCCAGCCCGCCAAAGCCGCCTGGCCCTGCCGCGCCGCAAGCCAGGGCTCAATCAATTGCGCGATAACCTGGGTTGCCGCCAACAAGCTGGTTGGCGCCGCAAGGGCGAGGATGCGGCGCAGGCGTTCTGTCCCACTAATCACGGAAAAGCCGCCGAGTCGCACCTGAAAAGCCTGTCTGCATGCCCCATCGGAGCCCCCTGAAACCCTACTGGCAAGGGCGAATCGGGGGTTTTCCACAGATTTCTTTGGCGCGGCGCTTCATAGAACTTGTGTGTCCGCCCCCTTTTCCCTACCGTATCTTGTGTTGGGGAGATCAAAGGGGGTTCCTTCATGGATTGGACGCAAGAAGCGATTGAGCGGCTGCGCGCCTTCTGGGCCGAAGGGCTTTCGACGGCGGAAATCGGTCGGCGTATGGGCATTTCAAAAAATGCGGTGGTGGGCAAGGCGCATCGGCTGAACCTGTCTTCCCGGCCAAGCCCGATCCGGCGTGACCCGCAGGAAAGGCGCATTACGCCCAGCCCGCGCCCGCCGCGTCAGGCACCTGTGGCCCGGCCAATGCCAAGTGCGCCGGTGATGCGCCCGCAGGCCCCGCCGCCGCAAGCCGCCCCGGTGGTCCTGGTCGCGCCTCCCCCGGCTGCCGTGCGCAACCCGGCGCCGCCGCGCCCGCGCCTTGGTGGGTCACGGACCTGTTGCTGGCCAATCGGTGAGCCAGGAACCCCTGAATTCCGCTTCTGTGAGGGTGATCCCATGTCCAGCAAGCCCTGACTTGCGAAACAGCAGAGTTATTTACCGAGCCCTGAACGGTAGGCGTTTCAATGACCGAAGGGGTTTTATGATCACTCAATTTGGGGCGCATGTGCGATGTTTCGCACATCGCAAGTCAATAGCGCCATTTGAGACCAAGAAAGCCATCAAGTGCTGACACGCCTAGTTTGAGCCCAGCCTACAATCAGCCGGGCTCTCGTCAGTTGCGTGGCAGGCGCGCCGCGCTTGGAGCATCCGGATTCTGTGCACGGTGGCGCAGCAAATGATCGGCCAGCACCAGCGCCATCATCGCTTCCCCAACCGGTACCGCGCGGATGCCAACGCAGGGGTCGTGCCGGCCCTTGGTGATAATGTCCACATCCTGGCCGAAGCGATCCACCCCAAGCCGAGGTTCAAGAATCGAACTGGTGGGTTTTACCGCAAACCGCGCCACAATCGGCTGGCCGGTGCTGATACCGCCCAAAACGCCGCCGGCGTGATTGGCTTGGAAGGCGACCAGGCCGCCCTCAGCCATCCGCATTTCATCCGCATTCGCCGTGCCGGTCAGCGCGGCTGCGGCGAAGCCATCACCAATCTCAACCCCTTTGACGGCATTTATTCCCATCAGCGCGCCGGCCAAATCCGCATCCAGCTTGCCGTAAATGGGGGCACCCAGGCCGGGGGGTACGCCTTCGGCCACAATTTCGATCACCGCGCCCACTGAATTGCCGGATTTGCGCAGCGCCAAAAGCTGTTCTTCCCAGCGCGCGGCGGCGGCGCGGTCCGGGCAGAAAAAGTCGTTTTCATCCACCGCCGCCCAATCCCAGGCCGCGCGATCCACCGCATCCCCGCCCATGGCCACCAAGGCACCGCGAATGCGTACGCCTTCGCCCAGCACCTTGCGCGCAATGGCGCCGGCGGCAACGCGCATGGCGGTTTCCCGCGCGCTGGAACGCCCACCGCCGCGATAATCGCGAATGCCGTATTTCAATTCATAAGCGATATCGGCATGGCCGGGGCGGAAGCGATCCTTGATCTCCCCATAATCCTTGCTGCGCTGGTCGGTGTTCTCGATCATGAGCGCAATCGGCGTGCCGGTGGTCTGGCCTTCAAAGACGCCCGAGAGTATCCGCACCTGATCCGCTTCCTGGCGTTGCGTCACGAATTTGGATTGGCCTGGCCGGCGCCGATCCAGGAAGGGCTGGATATCGGCTTCCGAAAGCGTCATGCGCGGCGGCGCGCCATCCACCACGCAGCCAATCGCTGGCCCGTGGCTTTCGCCCCAGGTGGTGACTCGGAAAAGATGGCCGAAACTGTTATGCGACATGGGGGATGGGTCTATCCCGCCCCCTGCCTTGCGACAAGCGCCGCGCGATGCCCCGCCTCAGGCCGCCCGTAGCCTGGCTGCCAAAGATACCACTTCCTGCTCCAGCCCCGCGCTTTGCCGCGCCATGGCATCGGCCTGATCGCCAAGCGCCGTAACAGGCGCGCCAGCGGCTTCCATGCCGCCCTGCACCTTCGCCACCGCGCCGGCGACCGCCGTGGCGCCCTCGGCCGCCGCGGCGATGCCCTGGGCGATTTCCCGCGTGGCCGCGCCTTGCTGTTCAATCGCCTCAGCGGCTTCGGCGGCGATGGTATCAATGCGCTGCACCACCTGGGCAATGCCCTGGATCGCCGCCACCGCTTCGGTGGAAGTACTGCGGATTGCCTGCACCTGGCGCGAAATCTCCTCCGTCGCCTTGGCAGTTTGGGTCGCCAGCGCCTTCACTTCAGAAGCGACTACGGCGAAGCCCTTGCCCGCATCACCCGCACGGGCGGCTTCGATGGTGGCATTCAGCGCCAGAAGATTGGTCTGGCCGGCAATGGCGGTGATCAGCTTCACCACATCGCCGATCTTCTCCGCCGCCCCGGTTAGGCCCTGCACAATGATATCAGTGCGGCCCGCATCACTCACTGCCTGGGCGGCAATGCTCGCCGAATGGCGGATTTGTTCGGAAACCGCCGCGACGGTCGAGGTGAGTTCCTCCGCCGCCGCCGCGACCTTGCCCGTTTCCTCCCGCGCGCGTTCGGCGCTGGCGCCAATGCCGGTGGTGGCCTGTTGCGCGGTTATCTGCGCTTCGCTGAGCGTGGCGAGCGTTTCGCGGCTGGTCTTTGCCTCCTGCGCCAGGCTTTGCAGGCGGGGCGTGATTTCCGCTTCCAGCACGCGGCTGGCTTCGGCGCGCAGCGCCGCGTAATCGGATTTGAGGCGCACGAGTTCCGCCTGAGCGTCATCCCGCGCGGCATTGGCGCTGGTCAGATCGGCACGGAGTGTCGCGAGTACGCCACTATCGGGACGCTTTTCCGAAGCGGCAGGGGTGCCACGCCGGCGTGTGACGAAAGCCGTAAGTGCCGCCAAGGCCAGGGCAAGCGCCCCGAGCGCCATGGGCAGAGTCTGCGCCGGCAGGTGCTGCGGCTGGGCGGGGCGGGCGCGCTTGGCTTCCTCAGCGGCGGCACTCAGCACCGGGCCAATGCTGGATTGGAAACGCGTGCCCGCTTCAGAAAGCCGCGCGGCGGCAGCGGCAACATCCTGGCCAGAGGCCACTTCGCGCGCCCTGCGGGCAGAAGGTGCCTCCAGCGCTTCATGCGCGCGCTGCAAGGCGGCGGAGGCTTCGCGGAGCGGCTGATAACGCGGCGCATCACCAAGCGCGGCTATGGCAGACCGCAGCGTGGCAAGGGCAGTATTCTGAGCCGTGATTAGGGCCTGATGCGCGGCATCATCACTGGCGTGGGATTTCATTATTGGCGAGCAAGCCGCGCGGCCTGGGTGCCTGGCCGCGCGCCGCGGGCGGCGGATTCATAGCACGGCTGATTTCCTGGCCCACTTCTGCAATGGCGGGCAGCAAGGCCGCGCGAAATACGCGATGCGCAGCGCCAAGTGCGGCGATTTGGCGTTCCGCTTCCTGCCGCGCCTGCTGTTCGGCTTCGAGTGCGGCACCAAGCTGGCGAAGCGCCGTGGCAAGACCTGTGCTGGTTGCCTGGACGGAGGCTGGAATCTGCGCATTGCCGCGCAGCAACGCATTCAAGCGGTCTTCTGCCTGGCGCGCCCGGCGCCCTGCTTCCGCCAATTCCAAATCTGATCGCGCCAGCAGCATGGGCGGCACTGCGCCGGAAAGCTGCGTGGCACGTTCGGCGATATCAAGGCTGCGCGCCAGCATGGGCAGGCGCGGATCGGCCGGCGGCGCGGGCAAGCTTTGCGGCAGCCCATACATGATACCAGCCGTACCCAAGGCCGTCAGTCCGGCGACGAGGCCAAGCCCCAGCAGAGAGCGTTTTTGGGAGGGCGCTTGCGTATTGGAGGACATCGGATTTTCCGTACCAGCATGATCAATGACTAGCCCCGCATCCTAGGCGAAATTCCTGAACAGGCCGTGAGGAAGAACGCGTATTTTTCAATCAGACGTTTGAGATTGCCTCAACCAATTTTACAAAAATTTATGGAATGCCGCTTTCTTCGGCAGCAGGAAAACAACGTCTATTGATAGATTTTCACGCTTGCCTTCAAGGCTTCTTCACCAAGCCCGCATACGATGCACCTGTCATCCTCCTCGCTCCGAGGCCGGCAGGTGCGTAGTGATCCCAGTTTGCTGGTGATCGCGCGTTTTCGCATCCGCGCACGCCTTTGGAACGAAAGAATGGCTTTTGGAAACGCGACTGGGACCAGGAGACCCAAATGTTACGAATTCGGCCAATGGCCATTGTCATGAGTCTTGCCCTTGCTGCTGCATCGGGCCTTGCGCTGCTGTCCTTCCTGATGATGCAGGATGCCTTCAGCGATGCGCGTAGCGCCTATCAGAACCAGCATCTTTCCTATCGCCTGGCGGATGAACTGCGCCAGAGCTCGGACGATATCACACGCAATGCGCGTACCTATGTGGTGACCGGCGATCCGAAATGGGAAGAACAATTCCTGTCGGTGATCGGGATTCGCAATGGCGAAAAGCCGCGCCCGGTAGATTATCACCGCATCTATTGGGATTTCGTGGCGGCCACCGGCCGCGCGCCGCGCCCGGATAGCGCGCGTATCCCGCTGCAACAGATGATGCGCGAAGCCGGCTTCTCGGAAGCGGAATTCGCGCTGCTGCGTCAGGCACAGCAGAATTCCGATGCGCTGATCCAGCTTGAAACGGTCGCCATCAACGCCGCTAAGGGGATCTTCGCTGACTCCGAAGGCAAGTTCACCGTCCGCCGCACCCCCGATTTCGCCATGGCGCGTGATCTGATGCACGGCGCGGATTACCACCGCTTCAAGGCCGATATCATGGGCCCGATTGACCAATTCTATGTCGCCCTTGAAGAACGCCTGGCGTCCACCATTCGTGCTGCCGAAGATCGGGTTGCCTATTGGCGTGCCCTCCTTGGTATCGCGGTCGCCATGATCCTCGCGGTTTCCGCCGCCGCTGCCTGGCTGCTGGTGCTGCGCATCTCCAAGCCGCTCGATCAGCTTTCCGGTTCCATGGATAAGCTTGCGAAGGGTGATCTTGGCGTTGGCATTCCGCATGCCAGCCGCGTGGATGAAATCGGCGACATGAGCCGCGCCACCACCATCTTCCGCGATGGCCTGGTGGAAACGGCGAAGCTGCGTGAGGCAGAAGCCAAGCGCGGCGCCGAACTGGAATCGGCACGCCGTGCCGCCATTCAGGAAATCGCCAATGACCTGGAAAAGGCCATCGGCCAATCCGTCACGGCGCTGTCTGACAATTCGGCGAAGTTGGTGGTGGAAGGCGGCAAGGTTGCTGGCACCACCGACACCGCGCTTACCCAGGCCCGCACCGCGGCGCATGAAGGCACGGAAGCCAATAATGGCATCCAGAGCGTCTCTGCCGCGGCGGAACAACTTACGGTCGCGATCTCTGAAGTCTCGGCGCGCGTGAATGCCGTGGCGCAGACAGCGCGGAGTGCCGCCGATGAGGCTGATCGCGTCACCTCCTTGATTGATGGGCTGAATGCGGCATCGGTCAGGATTAATGACGTGACCGGGCTGATTGGGTCCATCGCAGCGCAGACCAATCTTCTGGCGCTGAATGCCACTATCGAATCAGCCCGCGCGGGTGATGCCGGCAAGGGCTTTGCTGTGGTGGCCTCAGAAGTGAAGAACCTGGCCGCGCAATCGGCGAAGGCGACCGAGGGGATCCAGGGCGAAATCAGCGCCATGCAGTCCATCATCTCGGATGTGGTTGAAGTGATCCGCGAAATCGTGGGCCGCATCAGCCAGCTCAACAACGAAAACGGCGCCATTGCCGCGGCGGTGGAAGAACAATCCGCCACCACGGCGGAGATCGCCTCAAGCCTGCGTTCAGCCGCTTCTTCGGTGGGTTCGCTGGAAGGCTCTATCGGTCTTGTTTCCAGCATGACTGAGGATACCGGCAAGGCGATTGGCACCATCAATCACGCCACCAAGTCACTTGCTGATGAGGCGGTGCAGTTGCGCGGCGCCACGCAATCGCTGATCCAGCGCCTGCAAGCGGCCTGATTGGAGGCATCAAAAAAGCGCGGTCCGAGACTTTCGGGCCGCGTTTTGCGTTCAAACGATCAAACCGTGGAAATATCCGGCGCGTCGGGGTTCTTCATGCCGACAATATGATAACCGCTATCCACATGATGCACTTCACCGGTAACGCCGCCGGAAAGATCGGACAGCAAATAAAGCCCGGCGCCGCCCACTTCTTCAATCGTCACATTGCGCCTGAGCGGTGAATTATACTGGTTCCACTTCAGGATATAACGGAAATCGCCAATGCCACTCGCGGCCAGGGTCTTAATGGGGCCGGCGCTGATGGCATTCACGCGAATGCCGGCTTCACCCAAATCGGTCGCCATATAGCGTACGCTCGCTTCCAACGCGGCTTTGGCCACACCCATCACATTGTAGTGCGGTATCACGCGTTCGGCGCCCAGATAGGAAAGCGTCAGCTGCGCCCCGCCCGGCTTCATCAGCGCGGCAGCACGGCGGCCCACGGCCACGAAGGAATAGCAGGAAATATCCATCGCCTGCAGAAAGGCATCGCGCGGCGTGTCCAGATAACGCCCGCGCAGATACTGCTTATCGGCAAAGCCAATGGCATGAACCAGAAAGTCCATCCCGCCCCAGGCTTTCTCCACCGCGCCAAAGGCGGCATCCATATCGGCGTCATCGGCCACATCACAGGGCACCACCAGGCTTGACCCCAGGCTTTCCGCCAGGGGGCGCACGCGCTTTTCAAGCGCCTCCCCCTGATAGGTGAAGGCAACCTCGCCCCCCTGAGCGGCGATTGCTTGCGCAATGCCCCAGGCGATGGAGCGGTCATTAGCCACCCCCATGATCAGGCCGCGCTTACCGGCCATCAGGGTGCCTTTGGGGATGCTGGGTGCTGGTTCCGCGTCGTTCATTGATAGAGGGACCATCCGACTAAAACTAAGCGTTTCCTCTGCCATGGCACCGGATGCCGGGCAAGGGCCTTGCCCTTTCGCAAAGCGTCCCGATACAGGACATGACAAGGAGAACCCCATGGACGGCACCGTGACCACCACCGAAGACCCCTACGCCCTATTTCAAGACTGGATGGCGGAAGCCACCAAGGGCGAGATCAACGACCCAAATGCGGTCTGCCTGGCGACCGCCACGCCGGATGGGCGGCCATCGGCGCGCATGGTGCTGCTGAAGGGCGTGGATGCGCGCGGCTTCGTGTTTTACACCAATCTGGATAGCCGCAAGGGTGGCGAATTGGCCGCCAATCCTTTTGCAGCGCTCTGTTTTCACTGGAAAACGCTCCAGCGCAGCATTCGCGTTGAAGGCAAGGTGGAAGCGGTGACCGAAGCCGAGGCGGATGCCTATTATGCTTCCCGCGCGCGGACGTCTCGGCTCGGGGCCTGGGCTTCCAAGCAATCTCGCCCGCTGGAAAGCCGCTTCGCTTTGGAAAAGGCAGTGGCCGAATATGGGCTGAGATATGCGGTGGGCGAGATCCCGCGCCCACCCTTCTGGTCCGGCTTTCGCGTGCTGCCGGCGCGGATTGAATTCTGGCGCGATATGCCCTTCCGCCTGCATGAACGCCGCGTCTTTCACAGCGACGGCGCGGCTTGGCGGCTTGAGGCGCTTTATCCGTGAAGGCTTTGGGCCGCATTCCCCCCGCCCAGGCGGAGGTTGCGGCCTTCCTTGCCGGTTTGGCCGGCGCCGCGCCGATTGAAACCCATATTTCGGCGGTTTTCGTTGGGCGGGACACCGCCTGGAAGATGAAAAAAGCGGTCGCGCTAGGGTTTCTGGATTTCAGCACCTTGGAAGCGCGGGCACATTTCTGCCAGCGGGAATTGGAACTGAACCAGCCCGCCGCACCGGGCATTTACCGCGATGTGGTGGCGATCACCCGCGCCCTGGATGGAAGCCTACAGGAAGGCGGCGCTGGCGCGGTGGTGGAATGGGTGCTCCGCATGGCGCCCATCCCAGCGGGGGATTTCCTGGATGCGGTGGCGGCGCGGGGCGCGTTGACGCCACAACTTCTGGATGGCTTGGGCGATTTGCTTTTCGCGCTGCATCAAGCGGCGCCCCAGGTGGCGGGGTTGGACGCACCGGCCGCCATGGCGGAAGTGCTGGCCGGCAATCTGCGCGCTGCCCGCGCGGCGGGCTTGCCGGAATCCGCCATCGCCCCGCTTGCCGCGCAGTTTCAGGCGGCACTTTCGCGCAGCGCCCCCCTGCTGGCGGCGCGCGCCGCCGAAGGGCGCATCCGGCGCTGCCATGGCGATCTCCATTTGGGGAATCTCTGCCTGTGGCAGGCCAAGCCCACCCCCTTTGACGCGCTTGAATTCGATGAGGCTTTGGCGCGGATTGATACCGGCTATGATTTGGCCTTCCTGCTGATGG